>CAYXXQ010000317.1:2925-4258 GCA_964469075.1 uncultured Rhodobacter sp. | reverse complement strand
CGCGGTTATGCTGGATCGCCAGCGATGTGCCCGTGCCTTTGACCGGCACCGGGGCAGTTTGTGGTGGGGTCGGCATGGTGATCATGCAGAACTTGGCACCCAGATCAAACAGCGCCAGTTCCGCCAGATGGACCAGAACCGGCCGCGACTGGGTTTCCGCGACCAGCGCGACCGTTGTGCCGGATGTGATGCCGTTCAGCGCCATGACCCGGCGAAAACTGGCAATCCATTTCCCTTCGACGCGCTCTTGCAGCATCGCACCCCCCTGATTGGCTGTTTCCGTTTTCGGAATTTCTTAACTCTGGAGTTAAGGTTTGACCAAGGGCGTGCGTCTGTCAATGGTATTTTCGAAAATATGCGGCTTTTCGAAACTGGGGCGTGAAAAGGTCGGCCCGCGGGTCAGTCCGGCGTCGCGTTAACAACCGGATGGCGGATTTTGCCGATGCCCTCAACACAGGCCACGATCACGTCGCCCGGCCACATCCATTCCTGCGGATCAAGCCCGGCACCCACACCGCTGGGGGTGCCGGTGGCGATGATATCCCCGGCCTCAACTGTCATCCCGGTTGAAATGTCAGCAATCAACGTGTCGATCTTGAACAACAGATGCTTGGTGTTAGAGCGTTGTTTTTCCTCACCATTCTTGGTAAGCCATAGATCCAGGTTATGCGGATCGGGGATTTCGTCAGCGGTGACGATGCAAGGGCCGAACGGCGCATAGCTGTCCTGACCTTTTGAGAAAATCCACTGCCCGGCCCGGCGATTATCCCGCGCGGAAACGTCGATCATCACCGAATAACCAAAGACGTGACCAAGCGCGTCTTCCTTTGTGATGTGCCGCCCGCCCGAGCCCATGATCACCGCCAGTTCAACCTCCCAATCCAGTTGCTGGGTCATTTTGGCATTGTGGCGGATCGGCATGTCAGGGCCGATCACGGCGGTTGGCGGTTTGCTGAACAGAACCGGCTTGTCCGGCAAATTGGCCGAGGTATCCAGCGCCTTGGCACTTTCGGCGACATGTTCAACATAGTTCAGCCCAATGCCCCAGATGTTTTTACGCGGACGCGGGATCGGTGCCAGCAAGGTCACGTTGGAACGCGGCACCGAGGTATGGATCGGCGGCATATCCCCGACCTGATCGACCACCGCCTGCAAGGCTGCAAGGCCGGGTTTGCCGGCATCAATCAGCCCCAGCATGCTGTCGGGAATTTCTTCGCCAAACGCGACGCCCAGGTCTTCGGCGTCCAGCACCAGATCGCCCTGAAGGACGCCGAGACGGGCCTCTGCCTCGACCGAGGCGCGGTAAGTGACAAGTTTCATGTGGTTTCCTTAG
>CAYXXQ010000317.1:0-2825 GCA_964469075.1 uncultured Rhodobacter sp. | reverse complement strand
ATCAGCGGCTGATTGCCGTTATTGTCGCCAAAGGCTTCTTCGCGGTAAAGGCCAAGAGCCCGCATCACCGGCAGGTCCGACAGGCAGAAAAGGCAGGCGTCGTCGGCAGCCGATCCGTTGACATGTTCATGCCAGGCCCAGGAGGGCACGCAGAATATATCACGTTCCTTCCAGTCAAACCGCGCACCGTTGATGATCGAATGCCCATGCCCCTTGGCAACATGGTAAAGATAACTGCCGGTGTGGCGATGCGCCTTGGTATGCTCGCCGGGTCGCAGCATCTGCATGCTGGCCCCCATCGTCTGCATCACCGGGCCGTTGCTTGCCGGGTTGACATATTCCATCAACACCCCGTCAAAGGGCGACCCATCGGTGCTGGTGCTGTATTTCGTCAGCGCCTCATAGGTTGGTTCCCATTCATATTTGAACATCGGGCTATAGCCCTTGGTCCAGTTACCGCCACCGGGTGTCAGGCCGGGATTGCCCCAGGTTTTGGTCATGTCATCAACCGTATAGGTGACAGCCTGGGACAGGTCTGGATGCACCTCGTAAAAATTCGCCTCCATCGCGTTGACGAAGGGGATATCAAGGCCGTCCTGCCAGATGCAGGGGCTGCCTGTCGCCTCGACCCCGTGTTCGTGCCACGTGCCGTTTGGCGTCAGCACGAAATCATTGGCGCCAAGGGTCATCTTATGGCCGTCAACCACGGTATAAGCGCCGCTGCCTTCCATGATGAACCGAATGGCCGAGGCCGAGTGCCGGTGCGCTGACGCAACTTCGCCGGGGTTCATCACCTGCAATCCGGCATAAAGCCAGCCGACAGCGGCATGGACATCGGTACGGCCAGGGTTGTTCAGATAAATCACCCGTCGTCCGGCCTTTTCCGGTGTCACCAATTCGACCGAGCGCAGCACATGTTCGCGCAGATCGTCATACCGCCACACCACCGGCACTGACGCACTTTGCGGCTGCCACGGCTCGATCTTGTTGGCGACGGTCCACAGGGCACCGGCCTCAAACTTGGTCAGCTCATCGTAATAGGCCAGCAACTCGGGCGTGTCTTCGACATTGGCGCGGCCGATGACATCCTCGCGGTGGTTTTCATGGGTTCTGGTCATGACAAGCCCTTTCTGAACGGCGCGGTAGCCTGTTGGGTGCAGGTATTTTCGAATAGGATCATATTTTCGAAAATACAAATTGCAATGGTTTTCCGCAGCGATCATACTGACGCAAAGGACGATTGCGTAAAGACATGACACTTGCCGACAAAGCCTATGCCGATCTGCGCCGCGACATCATACGTGGCACCTTAGCTGCGGGCAGCAAGCTGCGCATGGCCGAATTGCGGGATCTGTACGGCATGGGATTTTCCCCGCTGCGCGAGGCCCTGAACCGCTTACATTCCGAACGCCTGGTGGTCGCTGAATCATTGCGCGGGTTTCGCGTTTCTGAAGTGTCGCTGGTGGAAATGCAGGATGCGATCACCACCCGCATCCTGATCGAATGCGACGCCCTGAAGGTCGCAATAGCCAAGGGCGGCGATGATTGGGCAGCGGGCATCGTGTCATCGCTATACGCGCTGAAACTGCAAGTCGACCGTCGCGATCAATCCGCCAATATATGGGAGCTTGAAGCCCGGCATCACGGGTTTCACCACGCATTGCTTTCGGCCTGCGCCTCCCCCTGGAAGCTAGAGTTTTTTGAGCAACTTTATGCCGCGACCGAGCGTTACCGAATCCCGATCCTGATCGAAACCAGCGGCCAGACCGGCCGCGATGTTCAGGCCGAACACGCCGCCCTGGCCGAGGCGACGCTAGATCGTGACACCGATCAGGCGACAAAGCTGTTGCAGCAACATTACCGCCAGACCGCCGACTTCATTCAAATCCGCATGCAGCAGCCGCAACAGGCTATTGCCTGATCGAAGTGCGGTGAATTGACCTCTGACGGCCAAGCCCTGTCTTGACGCAAGCAAAGCCATCACTTAGGTACGCATCCACTGCGCGGGCGTTGTGTAGTGGTAAGACCTTAGCCTTCCAAGGAAAGGGCTTGAACTGCGTGGTGTATCGTGGAGTTGCTTAGTGTTTCTTTTTATTTAATAATCTATCGCATGGAGCCACGTGGCGTAACGTAGTGTTTCGTGGTGTTTCCGACAAAAAGCCGACAAAAAATGCCAAAGCTGACAGAGACCTTTTCCAGCAAAGTTGCACCTGCAAAATCAGGGACAGACAAATACTGGGACAACGAGATAAAGGGGCTTGTCCTGTTTGTCGGGAAGCGATCGAAAACTTGGTATTTTCAAAAGGACGTGGGTGGTCAGACAAAGCGTATTCTGATCGGGAGATTTCCGCTGATCTCTGCGCAAACTGCACGGCAGACTGCTTTGGGTTTCGCACTTGAATGGGGCAGGGGGGCTGGAAAACGAATTCAGCTAGGAGCGCCGGTTTTGGAAGGTGCCATGGAAGCCTATATTGCCCGTCCCAAGCTGCGCTCAGAAACACATAAGCACAGCGTCCGGTTGCAGTTCAGTAAACATCTGAAAGACTGGATGAGATTGCCACTAGATGAAATCACCAAATCGATGGTGGTGGTGCGCCACCGAGAACTGGCAAGCACACCTTCGACGGCAAATCATGTGCTCAAGATTTTTCGAACGGTCTACAATCACGCACGTCGAACGGTAGACTTGCCGGAATGCCCCACGATGGCCATCGAGTGGTATGAAGAGCGCCCGGACGCAACGATTATCGAAGACCTGACCAAATGGCGGCGCGATGTGGATGCGCTGCCAAACCCAATTCACTCAGTCTTCTACGAGCTGCTGT
>CAYXXQ010000316.1:0-4277 GCA_964469075.1 uncultured Rhodobacter sp. | reverse complement strand
AGGTGGAAGAGGTTTATGCCGCCCGACTGGACAGCATGTGGTCGGAAGTGCGCGACG
Organism: uncultured Rhodobacter sp.; assembly: GCA_964469075.1. Classification (GTDB taxonomy): domain Bacteria; phylum Pseudomonadota; class Alphaproteobacteria; order Rhodobacterales; family Rhodobacteraceae; genus UBA5972. The sequence continues at coordinate 4,220 of CAYXXQ010000316.1, read as the reverse complement.
CCCTCAGGGACGAGCGCGCGACAATCGGTACGATCCGCAGGCAAGACAGTGACCCGAACGAGCTGCGGATCAAAATCGCAAACCCCGATCAGATCGCCCGCGCCATTGAAGTGGTCGAAGGTCTGGCCCGTCCTGTCACCAGTCTGACCGGCGTCGGCGCCACCGATATCAACGTGCGCGGTGAGGATGGCGAAGTGATTGTCACCTTGTCCGAACAGGAACAAATCGCCACCAACGGGCGCACGATGGCGCAGTCGCTGGAAATCATCCGTCGCCGGGTGGATGAGGTTGGCACCCGTGAGCCGACGATCCAGCGCCAGGGCGACCGGCGCATCCTGATCCAGGTGCCGGGCATCGGCTCGGCTGAGGAGTTGAAAGGCCTGATCGGCACAACCGCCAAGCTGACCTTCCATCCGGTCGTGCGGACGTCCAGTGACGCCAACGCAAATCCGGGGCCGCGCAATTTCCTGGTGCCGGATCTGCATAACGAAGCGCTGTTTTACATTCTGGAAAAAAGCCCTGTCGTCACCGGCGAAGAACTGGTTGATGCGCAACCGTCGTTTGATCAAAACGGCCAGCCTGCGGTGTCGTTCCGCTTTAACCCCACAGGCGGGCGCAAATTTGGCCAATATACGGCCGACAATATCGGCAGCCCGTTTGCGATTGTGCTGGATAACGAGGTGATTTCAGCCCCGGTGATCCAGTCGCATATTCCCGGCGGCTCGGGCATTATTACTGGACGGTTCAGTGTGGCAGAAAGCACTGAACTTGCGGTGCTGCTGCGGGCAGGGGCCTTGCCTGCGGGCATGGATTTTCTGGAAGAACGCACCATCGGCCCGGAATTGGGCCAGGACAGCATCGACGCGGGCAAGATCGCAACCGTGATCGCCTTTGCCGCCGTGCTGGTGTTCATGGTGTTAAGTTACGGATTGTTCGGCCTGTTTGCCAATTTCGCCCTGATCCTGAACGTGGCCCTGATTTTCGGCCTGCTCAGCCTGATCGGGGCGACATTGACTTTGCCGGGCATCGCCGGGATCGTGCTGACCATCGGCATGGCGGTCGATGCCAATGTGCTGGTGTTTGAGCGTATCCGAGAAGAGTTGAAAACCGCCAAAGGCCCGGCCCGCGCGATTGAGCTTGGCTATGAAAAAGCGATTTCGGCGATTGTGGATGCCAATGTCACCACGTTTATCGCGGCGGTCATTTTATTCGCGCTCGGCTCGGGTCCGGTGCGCGGGTTTTCGATCACGCTGGGGCTGGGTATTCTGACCTCGGTTTTCACAGCGATCTGGGTGACACGCCTGTTTGTGTCGCTTTGGTTTCAGTGGCGTCGTCCACGCAGTATCACGGTATAAGGGATAAATCATGCGACTGAAACTTGTCCCTGAAAAAACCAATTGGGATTTCTTCCGGCTTGATGTCTTCACGCTGTCGGCCTCGGGGCTGGCGATGGTGCTGTCGGTCGTGGCCTTTCTTCTGCTTGGGCTGAATTACGGTATTGATTTTCAGGGCGGCACGACGATCCGCACCGAAAGCAGCGTTGCAATTGACGTTGGCCAATACCGCGAAACGCTGGCGCCGCTGGACCTTGGCGATGTGTCAATCACCGAGGTGTTTGACCCGAATTTCCCCGCTGACAAGCATGTGACCCAGGTGCGCATCCAGCAGCAGGAGGGCCATGAGGCGGTCACGGTCAAGACCATTGCCGACATCAAGTCCACCCTCCAGACGATTGATCCGACGATGAAATTTCCGTCGATTGAAAGCGTCGGGCCGAAAGTGTCTGGTGAGTTGATCCAGACCGCCGTGATCGCGGTGATGCTGGCGATCGGGGCGGTGTTGTTTTACATCTGGCTGCGGTTTGAATGGCAGTTTTCAGTGGGGGCGGTTGCGGCCCTGATCCATGACGTGACGCTGACAGTCGGCATCTTTTCGGTGCTGCAAATCAAGTTTGATCTGGCAATTATCGCCGCAATCCTGACCATCGTTGGCTATTCGCTGAACGATACGGTGGTGGTGTTTGACCGGGTGCGCGAGAACCTGCGCAAATTCAAGAAAATGGACCTGAAAGAGGTTTTGAATCTGTCGATCAATGACACCCTCAGCCGGACAATGATGACCTCGGTCACGACTCTGATCGCGCTGATTTCGCTGTTTGTGCTGGGTGGCGACGTGATCCGTGGCTTTGTCTTTGCGATGATCTGGGGTGTTGTGGTCGGGACGTATTCATCGGTCTTTGTTGCCTCGGCGATCCTGCTGCGCCTCGGTGTCAAGCGCGACTGGAACAAAACGGACAACGGCAACGCCGGAACCCAATACGCCAATATCGACGCGTGACGCAATCGCTGTCCGAGGCTTTTGCGGCGGCGCTTGCGACTGAAGGTTTGTGGCTGCTGATTGTCGGTGTGACGCTTGCCGGGCTGGTGCGCGGCTTTTCTGGCTTTGGCACGGCGATGGTCTATATGCCCTTTGCCAGCAATGTTCTGCCGCCGGTCTGGGCGCTGACCAGCCTTGTCGCCTTTGACCTTGTCGGCCCGCTGCCACTGGTGCGCCAGGCGGTGAAAGACGGCCATCCAAGGGACATCCTGCGTCTGGCCGCCGGGGCGGCTGTGGCGTTGCCCCTGGGCCTGTTCCTGCTGTCCCGGATTGACCCAACCGCCTTTAGCTGGACGGTGTCCAGCGTGACGCTGGTGCTGCTGGCGTTGCTTGGCACCGGCTGGCGCTACCGGGGCGTGCTGCATAAATGGCTAATTTACAGCGTCGGGGCGATGGGTGGTTTTCTGGGCGGGCTAAGTGGCTTGGCCGGGCCGCCGGTGATCATGACCTATATGTCCAGTAACAACCCGATCCAGACCATCCGCGCCAATATCCTGCTTTACCTGCTGCTGACGGATATCATGACTTTCATCGTCATGGGATTGACCGGTCTTTTGGCGCTGCAACCGCTGATCATCGGCGCTTTGCTGATCGCGCCCTATCTGTTGGCCAATATCATCGGTGCGGCGCTGTTTCACCCCAGCCGGGAGCGCGCTTACAGAGTTCTGGCCTATCTGCTGATCCTGGCCGCAGCCCTGTCCAACCTGCCGATTTTCGACTAACGCGTTTTGCGATTCACAACAAACGCAAAACGTTCTAGGACTGTGATATGCGCCTGACCGAGATTTCATATGATGGCCCGATGCCGATCGACAGTTATGGCCCCGGTTTTTTCCGGGTCGCAGGCGAAGTCATCAAGGGCCCGATCCTGATGCTGCCGGGGCGCTGTGACGCCTGGGGTGGCTTTGCCGATGCGGCGGCGATCATCGTCAATGCCGCGCAGTTTGATGTGTTGTTCGTCGGCGTTGGGGCAGAAATTGCGATGCTGCCCAAGGATTTTCGCGATCAGTTGACGGCTGCCGATGTCGCGGTCGAGGTGATGGCTACCCCGGCCGCCAGCCGCACCTATAATGTGCTTTTGTCCGAAGGCCGCCGCATCGCAGCGGCGTTGATCCCGGTTTGATCCGGTCTTGATCGCAACGCTGGTTTTAAGGCCTCCGGTCAAGCCTACGCAATCACTGCGCGATTTGGTCGCAACAATTCAGCGGAAATTCAATGGTGAACGCGTCGGTGTTCCGCGGCTTCGCCGTAGGAAATTACCTAGGGTAAGGTAATGAAAACAAACAGCTAAAATCTTGGTTCTCGACCCGTTTGCGACCGTTGAGATGTGATAAGCGTCACAATCCGCGGCACGCATAGACATATTCAATTTTGTTGATATTACAAATACTTCGTGTACCATTTCACGGATGGGAGACTGGAAAACAATACTGTCAGCGCTCGTGCTTGGGGCGGTTTCGCTTGGCGTTACCGCTCACGCACAAGCTGCGGACGCCGAAAAGGGGGAGCGGGTTTGGAAAAAATGCCGTTCTTGCCATGAGGTCGGTATTGGCGCGAAAAAGAAGGTCGGGCCGCATCTGAACAATCTGATGGGCCGGGTTGCCGGCAGCATTGAAGGCTATGATTACTCAAAGGCGATGTCTGACGCAGGCACGGACGGCCTGATCTGGACAGACGACACGCTTGACGAATTTCTGACCCGTCCCAAGACTTTCATTCACAACACCAGGATGAGCTTTTCTGGCCTGCGCGACCCAGATGACCGGGCCAACCTGATCGCCTTTCTGGCCGGTTATTCAGAAAATGGCGGTGAGGTGCGCGATGCCCACTTGCAGCCCGCCGAC
>CAYXXQ010000315.1:0-4290 GCA_964469075.1 uncultured Rhodobacter sp. | reverse complement strand
ACGGGTGTAAGCGGCAGGCGCGCGATCCCAGCGCAGACGAACAGACAGACACCAAGGGGGGGCGTGGTGAGGCCGATCATCAGATTCAAAACCGCGAAGGTCGCGAAATGAAGCGGCTCGATATCGACTGCGACCGCCAAGGCAAGCAAGGGTACGAAAAGGATTATAAGCGCTGCAATCGTTTCCATGAACATGCCCACGATCAGCAGCAGGATGTTGATGATCAGGATGACAAGGAACTTGTTATCGGTGAATGACAATACTGCTGATGCAATCGCTTGGGGGATCTGCTCGGACACCAGAATCCAGCCAAAGACGTTGGCAAACCCCACAAGCAGCAGAATGCCGGTCGCGGACACGGCGCTGTCCACGACGATCTTGGGAATGTCCAGAACTGGCAGTTCGCGGTAGATAAACAGCCCGATCACCATGGCGTAGACAGAGGCGACGATGGCGGTCTCGGTTGGTGTCGCGATCCCGCTGAGCAGGCCGTAAAGAATGATCCCTGTCATCGCTAGCGCCCAAAAGGCCCCCGCAAATGACTTGCCGATTTCACTGAAACCTTGCCAGTCCTGTTTGGGGAAGTTCTTTTTGCGGGCAATCAGGTAGGTCGTGATCATCATCGCCAAGCCCATAAGAATGCCGGGGATTGCCCCTGCAAGGAACATTTTTCCGACTGATATTCCCGACAAGGCACCAACGATAATCATAGGCACGCTCGGAGGGATAATCGGTCCGACAGTGGAGGACGCGGCAGTGACGGCCGCCGAGAAGTCGGCGGGATAACCGGCCTTCTTCATCCCTGGAATCATGACGCCACCGATAGATGCAGCATCCGCTACGGCGGTGCCAGTGATGCCGCCAAACAGCATTGACGCGCCGACGTTGGTCAAGCCAAGGCCACCCCTGATCCATCCGACCAGCGAATTGGCAAATCTGATGATGCGTTCCGTAATGCCTCCACGGTTCATCAGGTTCCCCGCAAGGATGAACCCCGGAATGCTAAGCAGAACAAAAACGTCCATTCCTGCATACATCTTTTGCGGCATCACCACCGGCGGAATTCCCACGACCAGCAGATAACTGAGAGAGCTGACACCCAAAGTGACAGCCACCGGAAGGCCAATCACCAACCCGACGACAAAAACGGCGATCAAAACAGTAAGGCCCATCAGACAAGATCCTCGCGCGTATCCGCCTTGCCATCGCCACCGGCGAATACCATTCGGATGACTCTGAAAACGGAGAAAAGTAAAAGGGTAACAAGCAGCCCGAAGACTGTGAAATGTACATAGTCCATACGCAGGGTCATGGCCGGGGATGTTTGCATCGCACCAATGGAAACATATTTCCAGGCTGGCATGATCAGGTAGGCACACAGCATGGCCGTCAGCGTCGCTGAAATAAGTCGCAGCCGCCAAGGCCATTTGCCGGGCATGTATTCACAAACGACATCGACGTTCACCAGATCACCGGAGCGCAGCGAAAGGCCGGCCCCGAAGGCGACCATGTACAGCATCGCGAAACGGGTCAGTTCCTCGGTCCAGATCGGCGAGGACCCGAAGGTTCGCCCCAAAACCTGCGTGAGGACCGTCACGATCAACACCAGAAACGAAACACCGACGCCGATGCGGCAAATGGTGTAAGCGCCACTTTCAAATCTCAACATTGCAACGCCTCCGGTTGTCTTGGAAAGAATTGCCGGCCGTTAGGCCGGCAATTCCCGGAAGCATCGAAAATTGTTCGCTTAGTTCGCAAACAGACCCTCGACGATAGGCTTGATTTCATCGCTGACGTTCGCAAGAACGGCATCGCGCGCTGCAGCTTGGAAAGCTGCCCCGTCGACAACAACGAATGTCATACCATTCTCTTCAAGGTAGGTTTGGTCAGCGGCAAGGCTGTCCAACAGCAGGCTGCGCTCGTATTCTTGCGCGGCGGCTGCGGCCTCCATGACAGCGGCCTGATCTTCCTCGGAAAGCTTGCCCCAAGTAGATTCAGCGATTGTCAAATAGATCCAAGACCGCACGTGCTCGGTCTGGTTCACGAAGCCTTGGACTTCGTTGAAGTTGGCAGACCGGATAAGCGCCAGCGGGTTTTCCTGCCCTTCAATCACGCCGCTTTGCAGCGATGTGAACACTTCTGAGAACGCCATCGGAGTAGGGGATGCACCAAGCGCGCTCCATACGTCAAGGAAGAGCGGAACGTTGGGGACCCGCATTTTCATGCCGTTCAGGTCCGCAGGTGTTTCGATCGGGCGTTGGGACGTTAGGTTGCGCGGGCCACGCGCGAAGAACGCAATTGGACGAACTTGTGCCTTTTCGATGATCTGTGCTTCGATCTGGTCACCAACGTCGCCACCAGCCACTTCGTCCATATGCTCAAGCGAGCGATATGCGTAAGGCACGGCCAGAAGGGCGGCCAAAGGCGCCCAGTTTTGCAGGCTTTCACCGGTGATCGTCATGTCAACGGTGCCAAGTTGCATGCCGTTGATTAGGTCGATTTCTTTGCCCAAAGACTCGTTCGGGAAGACTTCGACCGCAATGCGACCATCGGTCAATGTGCTAAGCTCTTCGCCGAAACGAACAGCAGCGAGGTGCCAGGCGTTATCTTCGTTGGCGAGGTGCCCGAGCTTTAGCGTCAGGTCTTGGCTGAACGCTGCTGTCCCTGCGGCAATCGCTAAGCAGCTGGCTGCTGCCAACGTCGTGAATTTTGAAATGAGCCTCATAGTCTTCTCCTCCTTGAGTATCTAGTTATATTTCGCTGGAGATATCCCGCGAATTTTCGAAGTAATCAGGGTAAAGTTCCTGAACACGCGGCAAGCTGTTGAGTATCTCGCGCAAATGAGAACGCATTGCGTCCTCGGCACGTGACACAGCCATTTGCTCAATGAAGTCGACGATCTTCTCGTGCTGATCGATCAACTTTGAAATTGGGAATTCTTCGAATGTGATGAACCGCACTCGGTCCATCTGCGATTTGATGACCTCGAGATTGTCCCAAACCTTTGCAACGCCCGCAGCGCGCGCCAGCGTCATGTGGAACCGTTCATCCAGCTCGATAAAGCGTTCTGGTGATCCTTCGGGGACGTTTTTCTGCAATTCGAGTTGGGTCCGAAGATCTTTGACAAGGTCGCTGTCGCCTGTCGTCGCAAGCTTGCGCACGATATCAGCTTCGACAGCTTCGCGCACAAAGCGGGCGTTCAGCACTGCCTCAAAAACGATCCTCCGGACGAAAGTCCCCCGTTGAGGTCTGACCTCAAGAAGCCCTTCGTTCATGAGAGTGATGAAGGCTTCGCGGACCGGCTGACGGCTGACGCCGTATTCTTTTGCAAGTTCGGGTTCAGACAATCGGGTCATCGGGCGCAGGTCATTTTGGATGATGCGGCTTCTCAATACCAGACGCAGTTGCGGGCTCACAGCTTTGAGCTGATCCAACTTCCAACCGTCAAAATCGACAAGTGCCAACATGCAACTTCCTCCCACCTTTTGATACTTGCCTACTTCCATACAAGTCAACAACTTGTTATGATCTCTTTGAGAAAACACATGAAATCAATATTTTTCAATGTGTTGCACACTGTATTGGAGAGTGAGATGCAGAGAACATGGCGATGGTTTGGACCATTAGATACAGTTTCGATTCCCGATATGCGGCAGGCCGGCGTCAAGGGCGTCGTGTCCGCACTCCATCACATCCCCAACGGCGTTGTCTGGTCCGATCAAGAGATCAAGTTGCGAAAGTCAGAGATTGAGACCTTCCCGAACGGTGAGAAAACTGATCTCACTTGGGGCGTCGCCGAAAGCCTGCCCGTCTCCGAAAGCATCAAGCAACAAAGGGGCGATTGGCGCGAGCACATCGAGAACTACAAGCAGAGTATCCGCAATCTGGCGCAGGCGCGTATTCACGTCATCTGTTACAATTTCATGCCGGTCCTGGACTGGACGCGCACCAACCTTGCCTATGAATTGCCGAACGGTGCCAAATGCATGCGGTTCGACGTGGTCGACTTTGCCGTCTTCGACATTTTTGCTCTGAAACGGAAGGGTGCAGAGGCTGACTATCCGGCGGAGGTTCTGCGCGCGGCAAAAGATCGTCATGCGGCTATGACAGCTGATGCTGTGGCTTCGCTGGCTCAAAACGTCATTTGTGGTCTCCCTGGCACGGAAGAAGGCTATAGCGTTGATGATCTGAAATTACATTTGCAGTCCTATCAACACATTGACGAGGAACGCCTGCGTCAGCACCAGATTGATTTTTTATCGGAAGTCGTGCCCGTCGCCGAATCTGTCG
>CAYXXQ010000314.1:0-4290 GCA_964469075.1 uncultured Rhodobacter sp. | reverse complement strand
CAGGCGGAGGAGGCGATCTGGCTGCTGGAACATCCCCCCCTTTATACCGCAGGCACCAGCGCGCAGGCGCGCGATCTGGTTGATCCCGACCGCTTTCCGGTTTTTGAAACCCGGCGCGGCGGGCAATATACCTATCACGGTCCGGGCCAGCGAGTGGCTTATGCACTGCTGGATCTGAACACGCGCGGCCGCGATGTCCGCGCCTATGTCGCCGCCCTTGAAAACTGGGTAATAGCGAGCCTGGCCGAGTTTAACGTCATCGGCGAAATCCGCGATGACCGGGTTGGCGTCTGGGTGACTCGCCCTGACAAGCCAGCCCTGCCAGATGGCCAGCCCCGCGAAGACAAGATCGCTGCAATCGGGGTGCGCATTCGCAAATGGGTGGCGTTTCATGGCATTTCGATCAATGTCGACCCTGATCTTGGCCATTTCACCGGCATCGTGCCCTGCGGCATTCAGGATCACGGCGTCACCAGTCTGGTTGATCTGGGGCTGCCGGTGACAATGGCCGATCTGGATACGGCCTTAATCGCCAATTTCCCGAAGGTTTTTGGCGACTAAAGACAGGAGCCTTCGGCGAGAGTATTCCTGGCAATAAAGAAGGCTTAAGCCGGTTCCAGCACCCGCCGATAAAGATGCCAAGTTGCGTGACCGAGCACCGGCAGCACGACCAAAAGGCCCAGGAACATTGGCAGCATCGCCAGAACCGTCAGCACGCCGATTAGGGCAGCCCACAGGATCATCACCCAGAAGTTTTGCAGCACGGCCGAGAACGAGGTGATCATGCCGGTGACAAAATCTATCTCGCGATCAACCAGCAGCGGGAAAGACACAACGCTGATCGAATAAAGCACAAAGGCCAGCGCGCCACCCACGACAGAGCCGACGGCCAGCATTGTCAGCCCGTTTATGGACAAAAGGATCTCATAGCTTTCGCTGATATTGGTCATCGCGCTAAGGCCGAAGAACAGCGCGAAAACCAAATGCGCCAGGTAAAACCAAATGCCGAAAAAGAAGGTGACGATGAAGGCGATGGATGGGATCTGGCGATCTTTTTGTTTCAGGATGCGCCTTAAAACCCCGGCCCAGTCGGGTTTCTTGCCATCTTCAAGCTGGTGGCTGACCTCGTAAAGGCCGACGACGACGAACGGGCCGATCAGTGGAAATCCGACCGCGATGGGCAGGATCAGCCAGGACGAGTCCAATACCGTCAGCTGCAAATAAATGATGATGCCGCCAAGCGTGAATATGCCGGCAATCACCAGGCCAAAGACTGGTGCGCGCGCGAAATCCCTGACGCCCTGGCTGAAAGCATACCGTAAATCTGACAGGCCGATCTTGCGAACCGCAGGCGTACCGGCGGAAACGGGTGCAGTATTATCCAGCATTCCTTACTCCGTTGTTAAGCGTCGGTATTTCACCTTCTTGTCGGCAATTGCGGCCAGATTGCACGGGAAACTTCGCGCAAATCAACAGTTATTTCACACATTATCGGCAGGGTTCATGGGCGGCCTGTCCTGACCCGCGACAAATAGAAACAGTAAAAAACCGGGGAAATACCGTCTGGTGGCCGAGGAAACTATTGAGACACGGGACGTGCGCAGGTATCAGTCTTTCTTAATAAGCGCTGGATTCACGTTCAGATTCGCGCATTAGGGAAGACGTGTCAGGAGAATAATAAATGGCAGACGCAGCCGCTCACGCCCATGACGATCATGCGCCAAAAGGGTTTTTCACCCGCTGGTTCATGTCGACAAATCACAAAGATATCGGGGTTCTTTACCTTTTCACCGCCGGCGCGGTCGGGTTTATCTCGGTCCTGTTCACGGTTTACATGCGCCTTGAGCTTATGGAACCCGGCGTTCAGTACATGTGCCTTGAAGGGGCTCGGTTCATCGCGGATGCGGCGGCCGAATGTACCCCGAACGGCCATATCTGGAACGTGATGATCACCTATCACGGTGTTCTGATGATGTTCTTTGTGGTCATTCCGGCCCTGTTTGGCGGCTTTGGCAACTATTTCATGCCGCTGATGATCGGGGCCCCCGACATGGCGTTTCCACGCATGAACAACCTCAGCTACTGGATGTATGTCTCGGGCGTGTCGCTGGGCGTTATTTCGCTGCTGACACCGGGGGGCAATGACCAGCTTGGGTCCGGCGTTGGCTGGGTGCTTTACGCGCCGCTGTCGACCCAGGAAGGCGGCATGTCGATGGATTTCGCGATTTTCGCGGTCCACCTGTCAGGCGCCAGTTCGATCCTGGGGGCGATCAACATGATCACTACCTTCCTGAACATGCGCGCGCCGGGCATGACGCTGCATAAAACGCCGCTGTTTCCGTGGTCGATCTTCGTCACGGCCCTCCTGATCCTGCTAAGCCTGCCGGTCCTTGCCGGTGCGATCACGATGCTGCTGACCGACCGGAACTTCGGCACCACTTTCTTTGATCCTGCCGGTGGCGGCGATCCGATCCTTTATCAGCACCTGCTGTGGTTCTTCGGCCATCCCGAGGTTTACATGATCATCGTGCCGGGTTTCGGCATTATCAGCCACGTCATCGCCACCTTCTCGCGCAAGCCGATCTTTGGCTATCTGCCGATGGTTTACGCGATGCTGGCGATCGGGGCGCTGGGCTTTGTTGTCTGGGCGCACCACATGTACACCGTTGGCATGTCGCTGACCCAGCAAAGCTATTTCATGCTGGCAACGATGGTGATCGCGGTGCCAACCGGCATCAAGGTGTTTTCCTGGATCGCAACAATGTGGGGCGGGTCGATTGACCTGAAAACCCCGATGCTGTTCGCGTTCGGCTTTCTGTTCCTGTTCACCGTTGGCGGTGTCACCGGGGTGGTTCTGTCGCAAGCCGGGATCGACCGGGCCTATCACGACACCTATTACGTGGTTGCACACTTCCACTATGTGATGTCGCTGGGGGCGGTGTTCTGTATTTTCGCCGGGGTCTATTACTGGATCGGCAAGATGTCGGGTCGTCAGTACCCGGAATGGGCAGGCAAGCTTCACTTCTGGCTGATGTTCATCGGTTCCAACATCACCTTCTTCCCGCAGCATTTCCTTGGCCGCAACGGCATGCCGCGCCGCTATATCGACTATCCTGAGGCGTTTGCCTACTGGAACTATATCTCGTCGATCGGTGCATTCATTGCTTTTGCCTCCTTCGTTCTGTTCATAGGCATCGTGTTCTACACCCTGCTGGCAGGCCGCCGCGTGACCGAAGACAATTACTGGAACGAGTATGCGGACACCCTGGAATGGACCCTGCCCAGCCCACCGCCTGAGCACACGTTTGAAACGCTGCCGACCCAGGACATGTGGGACAAACCGCATAACCACTAAACAGGACTACGACCTGAATGTCTGTTGAATGGATTAATACCGAGAGGGCCCCGTCACATGACGGGGCCTTTTTGCTGCCGGGCGATGATCCGGATGGCCCGCCAAGGCTGCGCATCATCCTGCGGCCAAGCCGATCCCTGCCGCGCAAAGGGTTTGCGTGGTTTCTGCTGATCATCTGGGGCCTGCTGCTTGTGCCGCTCGTCCCATTGCTGGGGACGGTCATCGTCTGGGTGATCCTGCCCTTTTTGCTGGCGACCCTCGGTGCTATCTGGCTGTCGCTGGAACGAAACTACCACGATGGCGACCTTCTGGAGGAGCTTTGCCTCTGGCGCGACCTGATCAAAGTTGATCGTCTGAACCCGCGCAAACCCTCGCAGCACTGGCAAGCCAATCCGCATTGGACGGCCCTCAAACTGCGCGAAGCCGGCGGCCCGGTTGAGAATTATCTGACCCTGAAAGGCAATGGCCGCGAAATAGAGTTCGGCGCCTTCCTAAGCCCGGAAGAGCGGCAGAAACTATATCAGGATCTGTTGGTTGAATTGCGCCGCGTGCCAACTTGGCGGTGACAGGACTTCACCCGGAAGTCCTTAAAACATACGCACGATACGCAGCCCCCGGTCGCGGCTAGCCCAGCAAACCCCGGACAATACTGCCCGCCTTGCTGAAATCCATCTGACCGGCATAATCTGCCTTCAGCGCGCCCATCACCCGGCCCATGTCGCGAATTGATTCAGCCCCGATCTTGCTGACCACGTCTTTGACGGCACTTGCAATCTCGTCATCGTTCAACTGCCGCGGCAGGAATTCCTCGATCACCAAAACCTCGGCCCGTTCCTTTTCGGCCAGCTCCAACCGTCCAGCCTGTTCATAGGTCGTGGCCGATTCATGGCGCTGCTTGATCATCTTCGCCAGGATCGCCAGGATGTCCTCATCCG
>CAYXXQ010000313.1:0-4292 GCA_964469075.1 uncultured Rhodobacter sp. | reverse complement strand
CCGATCCGCACCATGATGAATCACGCCACGACCGAGGTGTTTTTTGACGACTTGAAAGTGCCTGCCGAAAACCTGATCGGGGAGGAAGGCAGGGGCTTTCGCTACATCCTGTCGGGGATGAATGCCGAGCGCATCCTGATCGCGGCAGAATGTATCGGCGACGCGAAATGGTTCATCAAGACGGCGACCAAATATGCCAACGACAGGCAGGTATTTGGCCGCCCAATCGGCCAAAACCAGGGCGTGCAGTTTCCCATCGCCCGCGCTTACGCCCAGATGCGGGCGGCTGAATTGATGCTGGCCGAGGCGATCCGGCTTTATGAAAGCGGTGAAAACCCCGGCGAGGAAGCGAACCTCGCCAAAATGCTGGCCGCAGATGCCAGTTGGACCGCCGCTGAGGCCTGTTTGCAAACACATGGCGGGTTTGGATTTGCCGAGGAATATGACGTTGAGCGCAAGTTCCGCGAGACCCGGCTTTACCAAGTCGCGCCGATTTCCACCAACCTGATCCTAAGCTATCTGGCCGAACACGTCCTCGGCCTGCCCCGGTCTTACTGAGTGAACCCACGCGCCAGTTTGCGCGTCGCCAGCAGCAGATTGGTTTCACTGGTTGCGACCCCGTCAAGCAAGCGAATGCGGCGCAGGATGTCGTCCAGCTCCTCCAGACTGCTGGCGCTAAGCTCCACGATCAAGTCCCATTTGCCGTTGGTGGTGTGCAGCGCATCCACCGCGCGCATGCCGGTCAACTGCCGGATCACCCGATCCGTGCCGCGCCCTTCAATCGCCAGCATCATGTGGCCACGCACCGGCGCATGCGCAACATCGCCCCGAAGAACGGTGGTAAACCCCAGGATTTCACCGGTGGCCATCAGCCTGTCCAGATGGACGCGCACAGTGGTACGCGACAACCCTAATATGGCGGCCAGGGTCGATATGCTGGCCCGGCCGTCTTTGCGCAGGGCAGCGATCAGGTTTTGATCCGTGATGTCCATAATGATCAATATGGCTTATCAAAACGCAAGCTGACAGCGTTTTTTGATCAAGTTTATGGATTAACCCCTGCCTGTTTTGTCCAGTACTTTGCGGAAACCCAAGTGCCAATTCCAATCGCAAAACCCCAAACGGACCGATCCCAATGACCAAACATTGCATTCTTATCGGTGCGCCTGTCGAAACCGGGGCCAGTCAGGCGGGCTGTATCATGGGGCCGGCCTCGTTTCGCACCGCGGGGCTTGGGCCGATGCTGACCAGCCTTGGCCATAGCGTCAAAGACCTGGGCGATGTCGCTCCCATCAAGGTCGACCTGCCGAAAGACGCGCTGCCAGGCACCCGCAATCCGGAACAGATGATCGGCTGGACAGCGGCCCTATCTGCCGCCGCTGAAATCGCCGCCGCGCAAGGCTTCCCGATTTTTCTGGGCGGTGATCACAGTCTGGCCGCAGGCACGGTTTCGGGCGTTGCCCGCCACGCTGCTGCGCTTGATCGGCCGTTATTCGTGCTGTGGCTTGATGCGCATCCTGACCTCCACAGCCCGAACACAACCGCCAGCGGCAATCTGCATGGCGTGCCCGTGGCTTACTTCACCGGCTTGCCTGGGTTCACGCCGCATTTCCCGCCACTTCGGGCTGCTGTGGCGCATGAAAACATTTGCATGATGGGGATCCGCTCTGTTGATCCTGCGGAAAACGCCCGTCTGGCCGAGCTTGCGATTGATGTCCATGACATGCGCGCGATTGATGAAAACGGCATCGTCGCCCCGCTTTCGGCTTTCCTGGACCGGGTGCGCGCCGCGAACGGCCTGCTGCATGTCAGCCTTGACGTGGATTTCCTTGACCCTGCAATCGCGCCCGCCGTTGGCACCACTGTACCGGGCGGCGCCACCTTCCGGGAAGCGCATCTGATCATGGAAATGCTGTGTGACAGCGATCTTGTCACCTCGCTTGATCTGGTTGAACTGAACCCGTTTCTGGATGAACGCGGCCGCACCGCGCAATTGATGGTCGATCTGACGGCCAGCCTTCTGGGCCGCAAGGTTCTGGACCGCCCAACCAAAAGGTACTGAGATGAACACCCCTTCTGATCTGGCAATGGTGCCCTTTGTCAGCGTCGATCACATGATGAAACTGGTGCATGGTCTTGGGATCAACCAGATGCTGCTGGGCCTGGCGGACTATATTGAACAGGATTTCCATCGGTGGGAGTTGTTTGACAAAACCCCGCGCGTCGCCTCGCATTCCGCTGAGGGCGTGATTGAGTTGATGCCGACCAGCGACGGGCAGGTTTATGGTTTCAAATATGTAAACGGCCATCCCAAGAACACCCATGACGGGCTGCAAACCGTCACCGCATTTGGACTGCTGGCGGATGTCGGCACCGGCTATCCGGTTTTGCTGTCGGAAATGACGATCCTGACGGCCCTGCGCACCGCTGCAATGTCCGCCCTGAGCGCCAAATATCTGGCCCCCAAAGGTGCGACCATAATGGCGATGATCGGCAATGGCGCGCAATGTGAGTTTCAGGCCCTGGCCTTTCAGGCGATCTGCGGCATTAAAACCGTCAGGCTTTACGACATTGATCCGGCTGCAACCCGCAAGGCCGCCCGCAACCTGGCCGCAAGTGGACTGAACGTGGTGTCCTGCACCTCACCGGAAGAGGCGGTTACCGGCGCTGAAATCATCACCACCTGCACCGCTGACAAGCAAAACGCCACCATCCTGACCGACAATATGATCGGCAGCGGTGTGCATATCAACGCTATCGGCGGGGATTGCCCGGGCAAGACCGAACTGCATCGCGACATCCTGATGCGCGCCGATATTTTCGTGGAATACCCGCCACAAACCCGCATTGAAGGCGAGATTCAGCAACTGCCCGCCGACCATCCGGTGACCGAGTTGTGGCAGGTGTTTTCCGGCAAAACCAAAGGGCGCAGCGGGCCGGATCAGGTTACGTTGTTTGACTCTGTCGGTTTCGCTGTTGAGGATTTCTCTGCCCTCAGGTTTGTGCGTGACCAGTTGGAAAGCACCGGGCATTTCCTGCGGCTTGACATGCTGGCCGACCCTGATGATCCCCGCGATCTGTTTGGTATGCTGCAACGATCCGCAACCACCAAAACGGCGGCTTGACCAATGCTCGACGCAAGGGAAGCGTTTAAGCTGGTTAAAAATCCCTTGATCGCCGGGGCGATTCCACACAGTGTGGGTCGATTACATTTGCTGGCCCTTGCCGGGCTGAACAATAAGAAGGATCAGGTTTGACCGACCGACCAACCGCATTGATCGCCGACGACATCCACAAAAGCTTTGGCGTGCTTGAGGTATTGAAAGGGGTGTCTTTGACGGCCCTTGAAGGGGATGTGATCTCGATCATCGGGTCATCCGGATCCGGTAAGAGCACGTTTTTGCGTTGCATCAATTTTCTGGAAACCCCTGACAGCGGCCGGATCGTGCTGGACGGTGAAGAGGTGATCGTCCGCAAAGATCGGCGCGGTCGCCTGCTGGGGGCGGACGCCAAGCAGATCCAACGTTTGCGGATGCAGCTTGGCTTTGTGTTTCAAAGCTTCAACCTTTGGTCACATATGACGGTTTTGCAAAACGTCATGGAAGGCCCTGTGCAAGTGCTGGACCGCGACCGGAACGAGGCCCGCGATGAAGCGATGGACGTTCTGGCCCAGGTCGGTATTGCCGAAAAACACGACGCTTATCCAAGCCAGCTTTCGGGCGGTCAGCAACAGCGCGTCGCAATTGCCCGCGCTCTGGCGATGCGCCCCAAGGTGCTGCTGTTTGACGAACCAACCTCGGCCCTTGATCCGGAACTGGTCGGCGAGGTTCTGCGCGTGATGCGCCAGCTTGCGGAAAGCGGCAAGACGATGATCGTCGTAACCCATGAAATGGGGTTCGCCCGCGAGGTCAGCGACAAAACCATTTTCCTGCATGAAGGCAAGGTCGAAGAAGAAGGCCCGCCCGCCGACGTGTTTGGAAACCCGAAATCAGAGCGGTGCCGCGCCTTCCTGGCCAGCACCCTGTGACAAACCGAAAACGTAAACTAAGGGAGTAAAACAAATGAAAACACTGATCAAACTTGCGGGGGCCGCTGCCCTTGCCACGGCATTTGCTGCCACAGCACTTAGCGCACAAACCGTCCGCATGGGGACCGAGGGCGCTTACCCTCCGTATAACTTCATCAATGATTCAGGTGAGGTTGACGGCTATGAGCGTGAGTTGGGCGACGAACTTTGCAAACGCGCAGGTCTGGAATGCACCTGGGTCACCAACGAATGGGATTCGATCATT
>CAYXXQ010000312.1:0-4297 GCA_964469075.1 uncultured Rhodobacter sp. | reverse complement strand
GCCCTCGTTATCGCCTATTTTATCGGCCTTGGAAAATATGGCGGCGGCACGATCTGGCAGCGGATTTTGAAGACCAAGCGGCGCTGAACTTCTGCGATAGGACCGTCAGGTTTGGGCCTGGCAGTCAGTCTTGGGAGCCTCCGGCGGGGATACTTCGCAAAGAAAGATATGCCCGGGGCCGGATAATCTGGCCCCGGATGAGGGATCAGGGTTCGCTGATTTCTTCTGCGAAATGGCGCATCACCATGCGGATCGGATTGGGGGCCGCCTGGCCGAGTCCGCAGATTGATGCGTCGATCATGGTCTGGCACAGCTCTTCCAATAGTGGTTGATCCCAGGTGTCTGCCTGCATCAGCTTTACAGCTTTTTCACAACCCGACCGGCAGGGTGTGCATTGGCCGCAGCTTTCATCCTCAAAGAATTTCAACATGTTAAGTGCAGCGCCCCGTGCGCTGTCCTGATCGGACAGGACAACTACAGCAGCTGAGCCGATGAAGGTGTCATGCGGTTGCAGCGTATCAAAATCAAGTGGGATGTCGGACATGCTGGCCGGCAACAGGCCTGATGACGGGCCGCCCGGCTGATAGGCTTTGAAAACATGCCCCTCTGACATGCCACCTGACAGCGCGATCAATTCAGCAATAGTCAGGCCCGCCGGGGCGATTTTGACCCCGGGTTCCCGCACCCGGCCAGAGACCGAGTAAGCGCGCATGCCTTTGCGGCCATTAGCGCCAAATGCGTTGAAAACTTCAGGGCCTTCGCGGCAAATGCGGCCGACCCAATGCAAGGTTTCAACATTATGCACAAGCGTCGGTCGGTTGAAGATACCGACCTGCGCCACAAATGGCGGGCGATGGCGCGGGATGCCACGCCTGCCTTCGATGCTTTCGATCATTGCGCTTTCTTCGCCGCAAATATAGGCCCCGGCCCCACGCCGAAGGTCAATATAACCCTTTGTGACAATCCCCGCCTGTTCCAGGGCCCTGATTTCCGTGCTTAGCAGCTCCAACACTGCGGGATATTCGTCGCGCATGTAGATGAAGCATTTTGATGCTTCGACCGCCCAGGCGGCTATCAACATGCCTTCCAAAAACAAATGCGGCGTGGATTCCAGGAGAAACCGGTCTTTGAAAGTCCCGGGCTCCCCCTCGTCGCCATTGACGGCCAGGTATCGCGGCCCGGCTTCGGCCCTGACAAATCCCCATTTGCGTCCGGAGGGAAATCCAGCCCCGCCCATACCACGCAGGCCGCTGGCCAGGATCAAATCCTGCACTTCGTCAGGGGTCTTGTCACCCTTGCGCAACCCGGCAAGCGAGTCATAGCCGCCGCCCGCCTGATAGCTTGCGAAGTCTTGATAATCCGGCAGATGCGCGTGCACATCACCCGTCGCAATCGCCGCTTCAACCTTTCCAAGGGTGGCCCGGTCGATATGTTTATGCCCCAACTCCAGCACCGGTGCCTGATCACACCGGCCCATGCAAGGCGCGCGCACGACCCGCACCTCACTTGGATCAAGCCCGTCTTTCAGCGCCGCCTGCAATGCCTGTGCCCCGGCCAGTTCGCAAGACAGCGAATCACACACCCGGATGGTCAGCCCGGGCGGCGGTTGTTTGTCTTCGTTCACCACGTCAAAATGCGCGTAAAAGCTTGCAACTTCGTAAACTTCGGCCTGCCCGATCTTCATTTCTTCGGCCAAAGCCCGCAAATGCGCTGCCGACAGGTGCCCGTAGGCGTCCTGCACAAGATGCAGAAACTCGATCAGCAAATCGCGACTGCGCGGCCTCCCTGCCAGCAAGGCCTGAATTTCAGCCATCGCGGTGTCATCAAGTTGGCGGCCTTTTGGCATATGCCGACCTTTGCCGCGCCCCGATTTCCAGACACCTTTCTGATTATCCAAACCCATTTTGACGGCCCTTCATGCCCGATGTTTCAGCCAAGACATACTGGCTTGGAATACACGGGGCCACTCAAAATGCGACGGCCCAGGCGGTGATTGCGCGGTTGGATCAAAGAAATTTCGGCTCTTGTAAGAAATAATCAAGCTTTTGCCATCATAGTGCCGAATTCTACGGATAGGCCCATCCTTGGTGGAGTTTTTGGGGAGCACAGGTATGGCCACGGCAAACCTGTTATTAAAATCGGCAGTGTTATTGCCTTTGCCCTTTCTGGTTATGGCGGGGGTATATGGCGGGTTTTGGGGCTTTGTTGCCCTGTTTTACCTTAGCATCTTCTGCTTTCTGGCCGACGAATCGCTGGTTGCCAGTGGCGAAAGCGGACGCAAGCAAGGCTGGTTTGATAGTTTGATCGCTAGGCATGTTCCGGTTTTCCTCGCCCTGGCGCATCTGCTGTTGCTGCCGCTTGGCGTGATGGCGGTGGCGGTCGGTCCGTCCGGTCTGATTCCCAAGTTTGGCATGTTTCTGGCCTATGGTCTGTTTTTTGGTATTGTCAGCACCGCCAACGCGCATGAGTTGATCCACCGCCGCGACCGGTTTCGCCATCATCTTGGGAAATGGGTGTTCATTTCGCTGTTGTTTGGCCATCACACCAGCGCCCATTTGCTGGTCCATCACCGGCATGCGGCGACCCCGCTTGACCCCAATACAGCAAAACCGAACGAAAGCTTTTACCACTTCATCCCGCGCGCCTGGCGCGGCAGTTTTCTGGCAGGTCTGGCAGCAGAACGCGCCCGGCTGAAACGGACCCGTCGGGGCAGCAGCCTTTCCACCAACCCTTACGTCATCTATGCACTCGGAGCGGCGATGTTCTTGGCGCTGTCTTATTTTCTGGCCGGATGGCTTGGAATTGCGGTACATCTTGGCTTTGCGTTTCTCGCCCAAACCCAACTATTGCTCAGTGATTATGTCCAGCATTACGGGTTGGCGCGGGCTGAAATCAAGTCTGGAAAATATCAACCGGTGACCATCCAGCATTCCTGGAATGCACCGCATGTTTTCAGTTCGGCCCTGATGATGAATGCGCCGCGTCATTCTGATCATCACGCGCATCCGTCGATCCAGTATTCCGACCTCAGAACGCTGGCCCTGCAAGGCGCGCCGGTGCTGCCTTACAGCCTGCCGGTGATGTCGTTTCTGGCGCTTTTTCCCGGCACTTGGCGCCGCGTGATGAGCCCACGCTTGACCCAGTGGCATCGGCAACAATCCGGCATTTAAACTGGATTTGATCCACTTTCAGGCTGTTTTCTGATAGGATTCCCAAAACCGAAAACCGCTAAGGGAATCACAAACCATGTTGCGCCTATTACCCTTGATCGGCCTTCTCGCCAGCCAGGCCCAGGCCGCCGAATTTCTGACCCCCGAACAGTTTGGGGCCTACGCCGAAGGCAAAACCCTCTATTTTGCACAGCAGGGCCAGCCTTATGGGGTTGAACAATATTTGCCGGGTCAACGTTCCGTCTGGCAATATGCCGATGGCACCTGTACGACCGGCGAATATTTCGCCCGCCAGGACATGATCTGCTTTGTTTATGACGGCGACACCGAGGAACAATGCTGGCATTTCCTGCAAAAAGGCGACAGCTTCGCCGCCCGAGCCCTGGGGCGCGAACCTGAGGCCGATCTTGACGTCATCTGGCGCGACGAACAACCAATTGCCTGCCGCGCCCCGGATGTCGGCGCCTAAAACAGACTGCCCTGTCCGGTTGGGCCTTTGGGCTTTTTTGGCCTGGCAGGCTTGGCCGAAATCCCGGGATCGCCCTCGGCTTTACCCCCTTCAGCGCCCGAAACCGGCCCGGTTTCCAGACGACCATCGGTAAACTCAATCTCAAGCCGGGCGGCCTTGTCAGCGGCAACCCGCGTCGTCAAGATGCCGGCATTCTGATCGCGCACCACTGCATATCCCCGCGCCAGGGTTTCGCGATAGCCAAGTGTCAGGCGCAGCCGCTCCAACCCATCCAACCGGGCGCGACGCCGCTCCGTCCCGATGCGCGCGGCCTGTTTGAAACCAGACAGCAGTCGCCCAAGATACACGCGCCGTTGCCGGATCGCCTGGTCCAGCGTCGCCGGACGCAGGGCGGCGGCACTTCGGGTCAGACGCACGCGATTAACCTGGGTCAGCCCGCGCAGGGCCGCAGGCAGGCGCGCCGCCAGATGATCCAGCCTTTGCGCCTGCGACGTCACCAGGTCCGCTGGCCGGGGCAGCGCCCGCACCAGATAGCGCAGCCGTTGGCGGCGGGTTTGCACCATGTTGGTCAGGCCGTGCAACCGCCGCGCCTCCAGCTTGGCGAGATGCGCCAGCAGATCCGACAGAACCGGCACCGCCAGTTCCGCCGCCGCCGTCG
>CAYXXQ010000311.1:0-4298 GCA_964469075.1 uncultured Rhodobacter sp. | reverse complement strand
TCCAACATGATCCTGATGATGGCAATCCTGCTGTGGCGGCCAAGCGGCCTGCGCCCGGCGATCAAGTGAGGCCTAGATGACCCAGCAAAATACCACCGGCGCGCGCATCATCAAGCTGACCGTCCTTTTGATCGGCGCGGCGCTGCTGTTCGCGCCATTCTTGTTTCAGGACGTCCGCGCGTTAGAAGTTGCCGCCCGCATCTGTGTCTTCATCGTGCTGGTCGCCAGCTATGATTTGCTGATCGGCTATACCGGCATCGTCAGTTTTGCCCATACGATGTTCTTCGGCTTTGGCGCCTATGGGGCCGCAATTGCCCTGAAACAAATGGGGCCCGGCTGGGACGCAGTGCTGCTGGGCGGCGCTGCTGGCGTCGTCGTCTCGCTGATCATGGCGGTGGCCATCGGCCTGCTGTCCCTCAGGGTCAAAGCGATCTTTTTTGCCATGATCACGCTGGCAGCGGCCAGTGTGGCGCTGGTTTTAGCCTCACAACTCAGCGCATTTACCGGCGGCGAAGACGGTATCACCTACCGCGCACCGCAACTTTTCAAAACCGCGACCAAACTGATGACCGATGAAACCGGCAAGGTCTCGCGGCTGTTTGGGGTCAAGCTGAACGGCAAGCTGGCTGGCTATTACTTTGTCTATGCCAGCTGCCTGATCCTGTTCATCGCAATGCTGCGCATGGTCGGCTCCCCCTTAGGCACAGTCTTAAAAGCCATCCGTGAGAACGAGGTCCGGGCCGAGGCGATCGGCTACCGCGTCGTCGCCTACCGCACCTTCGTCTTTTGCATCGCCGCCCTCGTCGCCTCATTGGCCGGGACGATCTATGCGGTCTGGTTGAAATATACCGGCCCGGATACGGCCCTTAGTTTCGCGATCATGATCGACATCCTATTGATGGTGGTGATCGGCGGCATGGGCACGATGTGGGGTGCTGTGATCGGGGCCGTGCTAATGGTCATGGCGCAATATTATCTGCGCGATCTGATGGGGGCGGCGGCCGAACTGACCGCCAGCCTGCCGATCCTGCCCGATCTGCTGAACCCCGATCGCTGGCTGTTCTGGCTTGGCATCATTTTCATCCTGCTGGTCTATTTCTTTCCCAAAGGCATCGCGGGCACAATCATGCAGAAAGGGGCTGTGAAATGACCCAACCGCAGTTTTCGCTGCTGCCGCTTCAGGGCCATGAAATCCACGTCACCGAATGGGGTGATCCGGGCAATCCAGCTGTCGTGATGTGGCACGGGCTGGCGCGAACCGGCCGGGATTTTGATGAACTGGCAGCGGCGCTGTCGGACCAGTATTTCGTGATCTGCCCTGACACAATCGGGCGAGGCTTGTCCAGTTGGGCGCGTGATCCGGGGGCCGAGTACAACATCGAATACCTTGCGGGTCTCGCCCGCGATCTGCTGGATGCCTACGGGATTGCCCGCGCGATCTGGATCGGCACCTCGATGGGCGGGCTGATCGGCATGCGCATGGCCTCAGGCCCGCTGGCGGATAGGCTAGCTTGCCTGATCATCAATGATATCGGCCCGGAAATTCCCCAGGATGCCATTGGCCGTATCCTGACCTATGCCGCAGATCTGCCGGTGTTTGACCACATCGCTAAGGCTGAAACCTGGCTGCGCGAGGTTTACACCCCCTTCGGCCCAGCCCCGGAAACCTTCTGGCGGCGCTTGGCGCTGTCGTCAGTGCGGCGGTGCGATGACGGGCGGATCACGATCCATTACGATCCCCGGATCGTCCTGCAATTCTCAACCTCCGTCGATGAGCTGACAAGCTGGAACAGATACGCCCGAATTACCACCCCGACGCATGTGATCTGGGGGCTGAAATCCGACATCCTGACCCAACCCATCGTGGACCGGATGCAAGCCGAGGGCCCGCGCCCCGAAGTCACCATCGTTGCCGATTGCGGCCACGCCCCAACCCTGTCACGACCCGAAGACATCGAAGGTTTGCGCAATACCATCAACCGATTGTTAGCTTAAGTCCTGCCGCAAAGCCGTGGGGCAGCGTCGAAACTGCGACGCCGGTGACAACCACCCCGGAAAGCAGGCGCACGTCAAGCCATCTTTACAGACACTCGCATTTGCACGAGCCGCACAGGCCGTAAGGCTATCGGTCCGCTAAACTGCAACGGTCAACTTTGTGCCAGCATATCCGCGCCACTACCACGCCGGAGTCCACCGCCGCCGATTTCAGCCAAGCCCGATGCCGGCCTGCCAAAGGACCGGCCCCGGCCTAGCCTTCGACAATCCGCGCCGCCAACCAACTTCATCTCTAATTCCTACCTCCAGCACCTCAGCCCGAAGCCCAAACTCCACATCTGCAATTCGTTGCACTTGCCGTCACGATGTGCTTCCCTCCCGCATATCTTGCGGCTGAAACAGGGTCGAGCATCCCCGGCCCTGCTCCTTTGACTGATAAAGTGCGGCATCGGCGTCCAGGCTGATCCTTTCAATCGTCAGATCGGGGTAATAGCTTGATAGCGAGATCCCGATACTGGCGCTGATCCGGCATTCAAGCCCGTCAAACAATATCGGTCGTTCCAGCCGCCGGATGATACGGTCGGCGATCCGGCTTAGCTTGGGCACGTCTTCGCAATCCATCAGAACCAGCACAAATTCGTCCCCGCCCGTGCGGGCAATGACATCCTTGGCGCGGGTTTCTTCCACAAGAATTTTCGCCGCTTCCTGCAAAACATGATCGCCCGCAGCATGGCCAAAACTGTCGTTCACCGCCTTGAAGAAATCAAGATCAACGGTCATCATTCCAAAACGTCTGGCACGCGGATCGGCAATCATCCGCATCAGCACATGGTCCAGCGCGCGGCGGTTTTTTAGCCCGGTCAGCGTGTCGGTAAAGGCCTGTTCTTCAGCTGCGATCTTGGCCCCTTCCAGACGGCTGTTCAGCTTTTTGCTTTCCTTCAAAACCGCTGCCTGCGCTTCGATCAGATACAGCATCTCAACCGCCGGGTCCGATGGAGCGAAGTCTTTGCTTTTAAGTCCGAAATCCCGCACGACCTCGGCCAGTTTGAAGCCAAAGGACAGGTTCAATAACACCCCTTGATCCTGCGGTAGAGCGACGATCACGCCTTTCAGTGTGGTGCGTGGGTCTTTGCGAAACATCACCTGCACCGGCTGGCCATCCTGGGCCCGCAGATCAGCGACCGAGGTTACCGCACGTGGGCGGCGAAACTCCAACAGTTCCGCAAAGCGCTGCCCAATCAACCCCGCGCCCGTGCGCAGTTTCTGAAATGTTGGACCAGCCCTTTTGATATGCCCGGTCGGCCCAATCCAGACATGCATCGGCATCACCGCATCAAGTCCGCGCGCGCCCAAAACAAGCCCTGTATGACCAGCCTCGTGATCTGATGTTGCCAGGTCGGAAATCGCCGTCACCTTAGCCCCGCCGCAGGATCAAACTCCCGCCCCGAGGCGTGGGCCGCATCCAGCAATTCGATTGAAATCACGTCCAGATCACCCAAATCATCCTGCCCGGTCGCGTGGTTCAGCAGCACAAGCGCGCCGTAATCATCCGCCATCGCCCGCAATATCCCCAGCGCCAGCGTGCCAAAACCACGCGCGCCCCACCGGTAGTAAAGCGAAAAGGAATTGGCGGAGTGTTCGCGCAATTCAAGCCGGGGGAAGCTCATCTCAGGCAGGGCCAGGCGGGCGCGATCATGCAGATCATCCAGCGAATGCAGGAACTCTTCAAAAGTTTCACCGCCAAACCGCAGCAGGCGGCGCAATGGGTCAAGATCCGGGTGGGACACAAGATAGGTGCCCATATCTTCCAGCAAAACCGCCCGGCTGCGCAGCAATTTCTTGCCAGCGGCGGTTAACACCGCCTCCGTCTGGCTGGCGTCATAGGTTAAAAGGGATTCAAAACTGTCAAAGCCAAGCGCCGCCATCTGGCAAATATCAGCCCAGGCCGCATCGCCATATGTGTCCTTGATAAAACACTGAATAGATCTGTTCACCAGTCCGTGCAAAACGCCCCTCCGCGACTGTTGGCTGTACCTTTAGTCACCGGAAGTCTAGGCAAAGGCAGGTTAAGAAATCGCGAAAATTCTCAGATGCCGTCAGCGGCGCGGCAAAATCTGGATGCCGTCGATCTCAAGCGCGTTCAGACGGGCCGGTGCGAACGAAAATCCGCCATCCAGAACCTGGCCGATCAGATCGACCGGCGTGCGGCTTTCCAACTCACCCTCCAGGCTGAAAGCGCTGCGGTGATAGTCAAAGCCGGTTTCGCCATCCCGTTGTTCCAGCACGGAAATATCGCTGCCCGG
>CAYXXQ010000310.1:0-4309 GCA_964469075.1 uncultured Rhodobacter sp. | reverse complement strand
CGTCTTTGCGCGGCATGCCCTGAACCTCCAACCCCAGTGTCAGATTGTCGAGGATACGCCGCCACGGCATCAACGCGTCGCGCTGGGGCATAAACGCAAAAGTCTGTGTGTTTTGATCAAGCGGGCGATCATCGCATGTGATCGTGCCACGATCATGTTGCAACGCACCGGTCAGCAGCCGGAAGATCGTGGATTTCCCTGCACCGGACGGGGCCAGAATGGATACAAATTCGCCCTGCGCCAGATGCAACGAAATATCAGCCAGCACCTCGGTGGTGCCCAATGTAACGCTGACATTTTGCATGGTCAGAACGCTCATGCGCCGTCCCCGACCGTGCGCCAGCGTAGCACAATGCGTTGTAGCGTGGCTGTGATCGCGAACAGCACCAACGTCAGCACCGAACTGATAACGACAGCGGCCAGCACCAGATCAGGGCGAAAACTATTTTTGGCATTCAGGATCACAATTCCTAGCCCTGCCCGTGCGCCGACATATTCCGCGAATATCGCCGCCACGACCGCGTAGGTTATCGAAATGCGCAGTCCCGCAAAAAAATACGGCATCGCGGAGGGCAAGCGCGCAGTGCAAAACACCACGCGGCGTGACGCCCCCATTGAGCGGAGTAAATCTTCAATTTCAGGGTCTGTGGATTCGTAGCCATCGACCAGCGCCACCAACATCGGAAAGAACGTGACAAGCGCGACCAGCAAAATCTTGGGCGTCAGATCAAACCCGAACCACAACACGACAAGCGGCGCGATGGCGACCAACGGCAATGTCTGGCTAACGACAAAAATTGGGAACAGCGCACGGCGCACACGCGGCATGGAATCCAGCACGACGGACAACACAAATGCCACGGCTAACGACAAGCTGAAACCAACCAATGTTGCCGTGATTGTCGGCACGGTGTTGTTCCACAAAAGTGCGCGATTCAGCACGATCTGATGCAACACGCGCGACGGTGCAGGCAGCATCAGGGGCGAAATGCCTGACACATGGACGTAGATTTCCCAAATCACGAAGGCGCTGGCCACACTTAGGACGGCTGGGATGCCGCGGGCCAAACCTCCACCCTTGGGGCGGGGTATCGGGTTTGCCATCAGATCAGCGCTTGGAGGGGCTGTTGGCAGATACCGTCAGATCAATCGTGACATGGCCGTTTGGCGGGCCGAACTGGCAAAACGCCTGTTGCAGCGTAGCGAAGACCGGGCCTGCATCGCCGGTTAAACGTGTGCAGAAATTTTTGGAACGATCAAACGTGCCGCTTTGTTTAAGGAAATCGATACAGCCCATGATTTCGGCCATGTGATCGCCTGCACCCATCACGTATAGCGAAAATTGGGCGTCGGCGGCTTGGCCCATTTCGGGCGTTGCCGCCAATGCCGCAAGTGATGTCTTTTGTCGTGACGCCAATGGTTCGGACGGATTAGCCAACGCGCCTGTCTGGCAAATCGGATCATCCGGTTCGCCCGGACACCCCCGCGACAGGGTGGTGCGCAGCACGATGTGCTCGCCTGATTTGGCGGCGGCGACGTACAGATCACGCAGGGCCGGGAACAATATTTCGGGCGGTCCGACAATCAGGGTCGAAATATCATCGGTTTCAATCCGCAAACGGTCCCGCCACGGATCAAGCGCTCTTAGCGATGATAAAATGACATCAACGAACCCGTCGGTCATCGGATAAAGTGAGATTTGTGCGCCTGCAAACATTTCAGTCCTCCTTGCTACGCTGGCATTATCCAGATCAGCTTTGAGGGTCCGCAGGCTTGTCGCCTACGTCTCAGCCGCAACATCATGCGGCTCCCCTGTGGTAGTTACACATTACGCAATTCGACAATAGATGTGCAAGTCAATTTACAAGCTGACGAAACTAGGCAGCTAAGTTCATCTTGCAGAGTTTTTGATTGTTTGATGGTTATACCAATGCCGACCCTCACCACCCATCAGAGCGAGAGGCCGCCAGTTGCAAAATTGTTTACGTTCAGAAATCTCATACAAAAGCCGAGCAGCTGTTGAGGGATTTGAAGTGTCACGTCATAGCAGACATTAGCCGCAGTGCAGAAAAGTGGTTAAGTGAGCGCTGAGGTGCCTTTTGCTGGCGCGGCATCACTACAGCTCAGAGTATCCTAAGACCAGCCGCTCGCTTCGTTGGCTACGCCCCTGAAAATGATAAAATTTATCAGATCACTGTACATTAGCGCTTCAATAGCTAGCTTTCATGCAACTTGCAGCGAAAGTGACGGGAGAGCCCAAAGTTCCCGAATTTCTGTGCCGCAGCTAACGTCCGGTTCCGTGAAACCAAAATGCCTTGTTCGAGAGTTCCGGCCCAAAGGTTGTTTTGGGGCGACCGACAGCCAAGTTCCCCGATTAGTAGCTTCTCTGACATGGAGTAAGAAGCTGGAAATCCAGCTCGAAGCCATCTTTGCTCACGACAGGAGTGGACCTGTCGCGGTTTGGTGCCGCAAAAGACTACCGAATTTCTCATATCTGGGAACTAGGGCCAGAGCCTATCAAAAGAAAAAGTGACCTTGCATTGCATAAGTAGTTCGATTTCGCTATCAAAATACTATGACATATATATCAAGCGGCTCTGACGAAATCGCCGAACTCCTGATTCATATTGGGCGCTCTTCGCGTGGTGAGGACTTGGCGTCCCCCCTGACTGCGGCACAATGGACTTGCCTGCGGTTTTTTGCGCGCGCCAACCGCGTGTCGCGCACACCATCCGCGTTCGCTAGTTTTCAGGTTACCACGCGTGGAACGGCCTCCCAGACGATCAAAACCCTCGAGGAGAAAGGGCTTCTTGCGCGGTTTCGTTCTGATCATGATGGCAGGAGCGTTCGCCTCGAGATCACCGAGCAGGGGCAGGAAGCCCTTAACGCGGACCCGCTGGCAGATTTAATGTCTCTGATAGACGTCATCAATCCGAAAGAACGTGCGGCATTCTTGGCGACGCTGTCGCGCCTGTCCGAAACCCTTGCGGGACTGAAGGGTGCGCAGGCGTTCGGCACGTGCGAAGCCTGTACTCATTACACATCATCGGACGGTAGGGGCTATTGCGCCTGTATCGCGGCAGAACTCATGCCCATCGACTTAGGCAAGCTTTGTGTGAATTTCAGCAGTGGCGGTGTGCTGCCACGCCCACTAATTCTATCGGATGAAATGAGCAAAGGTAGCGCGCAATGACACAACAAGACGCCCATGCAAACGCTGCAAATTCCAGTCATAACGAACGCAAGCTATTCGCTATCAGCAGTGGCAAGGGTGGTGTCGGGAAATCAACCGTAACAGCCAATATCGCGGTTGCAATGGCGGGCATGGGGCTGCGGGTCGGCGTTGTGGATGCCGATATTTATGGGCCTTCCATCCCGGGCATGTTGGGCATCAAGGGTAATCAGCCGCCTGTCATGTCACCGGACAAAAAAGTGATCCCTGCGCAGGCGTTTGGCATAAAGGTGATGTCGATGGCTATGCTGTCGGATGATGACAGTCCTGCCATCCTGCGCGGCCCGATGGTGACCAAATACTTGCAGATGTTTGTCGCTCAGGTGGAGTGGGGCGAGTTGGATGTGTTGCTTTTGGATCTTCCCCCGGGAACTGGCGATATCCAGCTGACGCTTGCACAGGCCTTTCCGCTGACTGGCGCAGTCGTCGTCAGCACGCCGCAGGATGTCAGCCTGAAAATCGCGCGGCGCGGCTTGCGCATGATGCAACAGGTCAACGTTCCGATTCTTGGGATCGTCGAGAACATGAGCGGCTTTGCATGCGGGTCCTGCGGTGAAATTACGCATATCTTCAGCAAAGGGGGCGGTGAAGCTATTGCGCGCGAAATCGGCGTACCGTTTTTGGGCGCGGTTCCAATCGAGCCGGCAATTGTTGACACAGGCGATGCGGGCACACCCATGGTAAGTGCCCATCCAGACAGCCCCGCCGCGCAGGTCTATGTCAAGATTGCTGAGGCGCTTGTTGGCGGCGGTTCCGAGAAAGGCGGCCTTGCGTTGCCTTTCGATTGGCATGTGTCCGAGGGCACGGGCAAACCTGCTGACGCGGCACCTTTCAGCTACGGTGGTGCTGCTGACGTGGCCATAGCGCTTGATCATGATGAGATCGGGCTGACAATCTGCTGGCAGGACGGCCATGAACAATTGATCGGGTCGCGCGATCTTCGGCTGAATTGTCGCTGTGCAGCTTGTCGCGATGAGATGAGCGGTGCGGCAATACTTGATCCCTCCAACGTACCGCAATCTATCAAACCGACGCGGATATGGAGCCTTGGGAATTATGCGCTTGGGCTGGCTTTCA
>CAYXXQ010000309.1:0-4324 GCA_964469075.1 uncultured Rhodobacter sp. | reverse complement strand
GGTTCTCTTGTGCTGATGCGATTGTAAATTTCTTTCGTGCGTCTTGTGTTGTGCTCATAACTTGTTGTTAAGTTGTGAGGCTGTTCCCTGTATCTATCCTCGTCCTGATAGTCTTTTTAATATTTTGGATGTAAGAGCTGGATTGCCGTCTGGTAGTTCCCCTGACTGCTCATACTTCTTTACTGCTACTGCTACTTCGTCTTGTGTCGTATTCGCTCGGTTGTTACTACGTGGTGTAGCGTCAACTGATGTACGTGCCTTTTCATTAGCTTTCATTCTGTCAATAACAATTGGGTCACTGAGTGCCTCAATTGGTGAAATGCCTTCTGCTTTTGCAAACCGTAGAACATAGTTCTGGTCGTCTGCTTCCATTACCCCTCGGGTTTCAAGCCTTGATAGTACGGCGTCGTCTGCTGCTGGTGCTTCTTTCTTGGGTGCGTCTTTAGCTTTCTTCTTTGACTTCTCGATTGCTCGTTCAGCTTTCAATGCTCGTGCCTCCCAATCTACTGTAGTTTCTTCCTCTGATTCCTCCGTCGGTTCCTCAGTGGTTTCTTCTACAACTTCTTCTGCCACTTCTACTACTTCATCCTCGTTTGATTCGTAATTTGTTGTTTCCATACGCTTGGAATTAGAAAGTATGTTTAGTTTCCCCTAGCTGGGACGTTATGTATATTATACCACATTGCTGTGGGGCTACCTGCTACGATTTAGCGGCAGGGTTTGGCTTGCCGCCAGTCTTTGCTGCTATGGTCTTCATTCTGTTCCACCTGTCCTGCACTTTCATCTCTGCTAGTGCGCTACCACGAGTAATTTCACCAAGTTCTTTGTCTGACTTGGCTATGATAATCTCGTGGCTAAGTGCGTCTTCTTTCTGTAGAAATACCTTTTCGATAAGTGCTACATACTGCTCCTCTCCCATTAGTTGTGTTGCTACCTTCTTCTCTGCATCTGTAAATGTCTGTGCCATATCCTGTATATATTATTGGTTAAACCTGCGCCATCGCAGCTGCTGCCCCTTGTTCCTGCGATGCTTCTAGTTGCTTTGTCTCTGGGTTGCCTTGCTCTCCCTGTATGGAAGCGTCGGCGTATAGCTCTAGTTCTTCTTTTGTGATGTTCAGTCCTTCCATTACCTTACCGACAACTGCATTAAATCGTGGGTCGTTGGGTGTGAGTACCTGTAGGAGACTGTAGTAACTCTCAAAGATGGTTGCTTTGTCTCGTTGTTCGTCTGTTGTGTGTACTCGGACAAACTTACCAGCGTCTTTGATAAACTCTTTGATACCTGTAATAGTACGCTTTGAGCCTTCTTTTCTAATCTTGCCTTGCATCTGCTCTCGTAGCATCTGTACGGTCTCAGGGTCTACTACCCGTCCTTCTAGTGAGGCTCGTACCAATTCGTCTGATATTTTCTCCTCTACTACTACTTCATCAATTAGCTGTAGTTCTTGTGCGCTGAATGTTGCGTAGATTTCATCTGATGACGCTGCTTTCTTTAGTGCGTCTGGTAATACCCAATCCTCGATAATCTCTTTGTAGAAGAATCCCATTTCTTCTCGATACTGTTGGAATGTTGCATCTCCGTTTATTGACTGTAGGTACTGCGCCTTGAATGGTACGTTTGATTTAGCTTCTGCACCTGAGTTCGACTGGAAGTATGATGTCAGCTCTCGGGTGTTCTCTTTCATTTCAGCTCGCATACCTTGGTACACTGGCGTTCCGGTAGGCATTTGGTTCAGCTCTGATAGCATCTTACCTTGCCCTACTCGTAGCACTGTCCCATGGTCTACACCTTCATCAAAGATGTTAGCTAGAATGTCAGGGTCATCTGTTACATATAGCTTCTTACCTGCAATAGCAATCATTCTAATCTCCTCTGTCTTGGTGAAGTTCCACCACTTCTGCGGTTCAAACAATACTTCTGGCACTGCCTCACCTAGTCCTCGCCCTGTCATTGGGTTACGAGCAAGGTACTTTCGTAGTGGCATTGTCTCAGCTTCTGCATAGAATACTAACCCGTTTTCTTCTGCCTTCCCTTGGTCGTCTTTGTCGTTCCAGTCTGCACCACAAGCGATTACACGAATGTATTTGAACTCGTAGTCGTCTTCTTCGTCATACTCGTACACTGTCCCGTCCCGTCGTGCCTGTGCTTCTTTAAGAAAAGCTACACTCATATCACCTTCTACTAGGAATACTTCTACTAGGTGTCCAGTTGAGTCTGCATCGTCGTCACTAGCTTCTGTACCGATGTTCTGCCCTCGGTATGTCTCTGCTCCACGAATAGCTTCTTTAGTATTTTTCCATGCCTTCATTGCTATCAACTCAGACGGTGACATATACATACGTTTGATAGTAGGAGCTGACATGATGTCTGCTTGGTCTGTGATGAGCTGCTCCCACTTATCTACCACGACTTCCTCTCCTTCTTTACAAGCGTGTACACCTCCAAACTTAGCTCGTACAAATGACGTACGGTTCATGAACTGACCGAACTTGATGTCCTCCATGTGATTAGCTAGTGCTTTGGTAGCAATCATTGACGAGATGCGTGCCTTTCGTGAACTGTTCACTGGCGGTACTTCAATGTGCTTGGTGTCGAAGTCTGTTGAACGTGCTTCCAATAGAGTAGGTGCCTTGTGAATATTATCAAAAGGAAAAGCACCAATAACGTCATCAAATGCGTCATCTTCTTCATAGGTGTCTGACCAATAGGAGTTAATCTTTTCAATGTGGTCGTACTGGTTCCAATCTCCTAGTCCTGGTACTGGAATAGTTTTGGTTTCGTAAGTGTTCCGTTGCTCACGGATGTAGCTATAGATGTTAGACATAATTCACATTATTATACCATGCACAACTAACAACTGGGGATAACTAGCCTCTAGCCCCACCTTTCTTTCCCCTCATATTACTATAGAAGTCTGATACTTTACTGGAGTGTGCAGCCTGGTCTTTCATTTGCCATGCGATACATGCCGCTATCATAAGGTCGAAGTGTCTCGTAGCTAGCCCTACTGTGTTGTCTGCCAAGTCGTTATTACTAAAGGCTTTCATCTCTTTTAAGATGCGCTCATCTAGTATCTTAATCAGTCCGTTGTTGAAGTCACGCCTAAAGTCCATGAGCATGGTTGTCCTAGTCTTACTGTTAGTTTCCCAACCTAGCTTCTTAGTCAGTACGTTACCCACGTTGTCTTTAATCTCTTTCTGGTACATAGCTGGATAGTGCAGGTCTTTCACTGTAGTTGTTACAGTACCTCCACACTCGTTGTTGCTCTCCCATGCCCAAATACAGTTACCAAACTCAGAGCCTAGTCTTGCGTACTCATGTGCAGCAAGGTCTGGTGCGAGCATGTTGTCAGCGTGAGTAGCTACAATCTCACCTGTCTTAAAGTTAAACATGGTAGCTGTGTTTGCATCCTTTCCGATACCCATAGAGTGGTCAGACCCCATGCCATACCATTGGTCTGACTGATAGGTACTCCAATACCAAATGTTACCAGCCTTGTGAGTAGGCGGCTTTGCTACGTTCTGTAGTTGGAAGTTAATTAGCTCGGTGTCGTAGAACTTGTTTAGTGAACGTGACGGGTCACACATAAACTCACCAAACCAATCAAGTGAATCCTGATAGCGTTCTTGTAAGTCCTCGAACGAAAAGCGTGACCACAGGGCTGTAGCTTCTGTAAGACACTCTACACCCTCTGCATCCCTTCCATAGCTAATCTTCTCTGCAATAGGCATGATCCGTACCCGCACCGACTTCTTGTCCATCAACCACTGGATGTTTGCATCCTCTGATATGTAGTTACAGTTGACTACATAGCTAGAACCGCGTGCCCTACCATCAATAGCTTCCTGCGCTCGTTTCTTGATAGCCTCAGTCTTTACTTGTGAGGTAACAGACGTTGAGTCCTCAATGTCTTCGAATATCTGCCAGTCTGGTCGGTATGCGTCCTGCAAGTTTCCACGTTGGTCTTGCCCAATAGTCCCACTCTTTACCTTCACCTGATACTTAGTCGTAAAGCTACCCTGGCGTTTCTCACGCTTAATCTTACCGTCATCAACAAAGAGGTCACCATAGATAGGAATGACATCAATCATCATGTTATAGACATCAGTGACAATCTGTACTGCGTTGGTTAGTTCCTTAGAGAGTACTTTGATGTACTTACGATAGTGTGACGTATCGTTTAGGACGACAAACGTGATAAACAGTTTAACCAGGGCGGTCTTTGCAGCGTCACGGTGTGCTGCCTCCAGTACGTTAGCGTCCCCACGATATGAGTCTATGTAATCTAATACAATATCATCATGGTATGGAGCTGATACATCT
>CAYXXQ010000308.1:2451-4335 GCA_964469075.1 uncultured Rhodobacter sp. | reverse complement strand
ACACGATCGTGAACAGCGCATGGGTGAAACTGCCGTGAAACGCCAGATAGGTCACAAACCGCATCAGATGTTCGGGCGGGAAACTGCGTGTCTCCAGCATCCAGGCGAACACCGTATCAAAAAACCCGAACGAGGTGATCGCGTCGATCCGCCAGCCAATCCCGCCAGAACCGCCGATCAGCCCACGTTCAGCCGCTTGCATCACCAATTCAATCCCGCCGATCACCAGGCAGAACAGGATCACCACCGGCGGCAGCGGATTGATCGGCGAGGCGTTGTGATCGTCTTCAAACATAGGCACGTTCCAGTGTTGACGCTTGGCAGTCCGACAGCGATAAGGCACCGCATTGTTTTAGTCCAGACAGGAGACAGCCATGACCAAGGCCGCATTCCAACCGCGCGTCTTTTCCGGCATCCAACCCACCGGAAACCTGACACTTGGCAATTACCTAGGTGCTGTGAAGCGGTTTGTCGAAATGCAGGACAGCGGCATCGAAACGATTTACTGCATGGTCGACCTGCACGCGATCACCACCTGGCAAGACCCGACCGACCTGAAACGCGCCACCCGCGAACTGGCGGCGGGCTTTATCGCCTCGGGCCTTGATCCACAGAAATCCATCCTGTTCAACCAGTCCCAGGTTGCCGCCCATGCCGAACTGGCCTGGATTTTCAACTGCGTCGCCCGCATGGGCTGGCTGAACCGCATGACCCAGTTCAAAGACAAAGCCGGCAAAAACCGCGAGGCTGCCAGCGTTGGCCTGTTCGCCTATCCGGCGTTGATGGCTGCCGATATCCTGATTTATCACGCCACCCATGTGCCGGTCGGCGAGGATCAGAAACAGCATCTGGAGCTGACCCGCGACATCGCAATGAAGTTCAACAATGATTTCAAAACCGACTTTTTTCCGCTGACCGAACCGGTGATCGAAGGCGCCGCCACCCGCGTCATGTCCCTGCGCGATGGCAGCAAGAAAATGTCAAAATCCGACCCTTCCGACATGAGCCGGATCAACCTGACCGATGACGCCGACACCATCGCCAAGAAATTCCGCAAGGCCAAAACCGATCCCGAGCCGCTGCCGGGCACCCTTGAAGGCCTGGCAGACCGCCCCGAGGCGCGCAACCTGATCAACATTTATGCGGGCCTGTCGGGCGAAACCGCCGAAAAGGTCATCGCCGATCACGCAGGCGCGCAGTTTGGCCAGTTCAAGCCCGAGCTTGCCGATCTGGCCGTCGCCAAACTGTCGCCGATCAGCACCGAAATGGCCCGCCTGATGTCCGATCCAGTCGAGATTGACAAGATCCTTGGCGATGGCGCCAACCGCGCCGCCAAAATCGCCGACCCGATCCTTGAACAGACCTATGATATTGTCGGCATGGTCCGCTCCCGCCAGTTCTAGGACATTTCGAAAAAATTTAGGGACTCCCCTATCACCAAAAGCCTGAAAGTGCGCAGCACGATAAGGTTTTGGTGATTCAACTGTTTTTCGAAATGCTTTGGGCGTCTGCGTCTGATCGCCTCTGGACCTCCCATCGCGGCGGTGGTTAGATGCCGCCAAACCCGACCGGAGCATCTGACATGGCTTTCAGCAAAAACGTTAAAACCTATTTTGAAGGCACCTGGCACGACGGCGATGTCATGGTCATGCGCGGGGCCGACCACGGCGCCTGGCTTGGCAGCTCAGTCTTTGATGGCGCGCGTTTCTTTGACGGCATATCACCCGATCTGCTGGCCCATTGCCAACGGGTCAACCGCTCGGCAGACGCACTTGGCATTACGCCGACCCAAACCCCCGAACGCATCGCTGAGATCGTTCTTGAGGGGTTGAAAATGTTCGACAAGGGCGCAGGTGTCTACATCCGCCCGATGTATTGGGGCAT
>CAYXXQ010000308.1:0-2351 GCA_964469075.1 uncultured Rhodobacter sp. | reverse complement strand
TGAAAATGTTCGACAAGGGCGCAGGTGTCTACATCCGCCCGATGTATTGGGGCATCGATTCAGGCCCGCTTGGCATCGTGCCGCTGGAGCAATCGACCGGCTTTTGCGTCAGCCTTGAAGAGGCGCCGATGCCAAAAGCCAGCGCCACCACAACCCTGACGACAACCCAGTTTCACCGCCCGATGCTCAGCGACGCGGTGGTGAACGCCAAGGCCGGTTGCCTTTACCCCAACAACGCCAGAATGCTGCGCGAAGCGATCAGCAAAGGCTTTGGCAACGCTCTTGTCGCCGACGCCCTTGGCAATGTCGCCGAAAGCGCTTCGGCCAATGTTTTCATGGCCGTGGATGGCGAGGTATTCACCCCGGTCCCCAACGGCACTTTCCTGGCTGGCATCACCCGCGCGCGGCACATGGAACTGTTGCGCAGCGAAGGCGTCAAAGTGCATGAAACCGTCCTCAGCTTTGACGATTTCCGCCGCGCCGACGAGGTTTTTCTGACCGGCAACATGTCAAAAATCACCCCGGTCACCGCCTTTGACACCGTCAATTACCAGCACGGCCCGATCACCAAACTGGCCCGCCACCTTTACTGGGACTGGGCGCATTCGGCCTGATCCAAGGGCTTTTCCGGCAGCCAATCCGGCGCTCTTGTCGCATATGACAGGCCTGTGCTTGTAATAATGCCTCTGTTAAGCAATTATTCGCGAACCCGAATATAAGCTGAATGCGGAAGGCCGATCATGCGCAAGTTTCTGGTAGTTCTGGACAACACAACCGAATGTCTGAACGCGATGCGGTTCGCTGCTTTAAGGGCTGCGAATACCGGCGCTGGCGTCACCATCCTGGCCGTTATCCCGCCCGAGGAATTTAACCACTGGATCGGCGTCGCCGACATCATGCGCGAAGAGGCCCGGGAACGAATCGAAGCGCATTTCGAGGTGTTTTCCAACCGGATGCAAAAGGAAGAAGGCATCACCCCTGAATTGGTCGTTCGCGAAGGCAATCTGGAAGCCGAGATTATCGACTACATCCAGGACGATCCCGAAATCGGTGTCCTGGTCCTGGGGGCCGGCACCGGCAAGGAAGGCCCCGGTCCCTTGATCAACTACGTCCTGCGCAACAGCGGCACCCTGCCCGTCCCCGTCACAGTGGTTCCCGGCGCGATGAGCAAGGAAGCCATCAAAGCCGTGGCATGATCCCGCCAGCGCTGCCCGCCGCCGTGCAAGTTTAGAAACGTTCTAATGAACTTGACAATTTTGCTTGGGATCGACATATCCTAAGCAACAGCAAGAGGTATTGCCATGTTCATCCAGACCGAAGCCACCCCAAACCCCGCCACGTTGAAATTCCTGCCCGGCCAGACTGTGCTGGAAACCGGCACCGCCGATTTTCCCTCCGCTGACACCGCAGGCAAATCGCCACTGGCCAGCCGGGTATTTGCCGTAAACGGCGTAACCGGCGTGTTTTTCGGGATTGATTTCGTCACCGTCACCAAACAGGACGATCTTGACTGGAACCACCTGAAACCGGCGATCCTTGGCGCGATAATGGAGCATTTCCAATCCGGCCAACCGGTCATCGAAGGCGACAACACCGATAGCGGCCATACCGCACATGACGGACCAGACTCTGAAATCGTCAACCAAATAAAAGACTTGCTTGACACCCGCGTGCGGCCTGCCGTGGCCCAGGATGGTGGCGACATCACCTTCCACGGCTTTGAACGCGGTGTTGTCTACCTTGCCATGAAAGGCGCTTGCGCTGGGTGCCCGTCCTCGACCATGACCCTGAAAATGGGCATCGAAAACCTGCTGCGCCACTATATTCCCGAAGTGACCGAGGTGCGCCCGGTTGCCGCCTAAGGCGCAACCCTCAGCCCCGATCACCGGACACTGCTATTGCGGCGCAGCCGCGCTGGCCTTCCGCCAGCAGCCCATAAACGTCGCCCATTGCCACTGCACCGACTGCCGCCGCTGGACCGGCAGTGCTGTCAGCACATTCGCCGCGTTTCACCCCAATGACCTGATGGCCACACCGCTGCTGGGCCCGGGCAAGTCGCTGGTTGCAGGCGTGCAGCGCTGGAACTGCGGCAAATGCGGCTCACCCCTTATGGCCCGGTTTGACTATCTGCCCAACCAGATCTACGTGCCCATCGGCCTGCTGGATCAGGCCGCAACCCTTCCCGCCCGCGTCCATTGCCACGCCGAAAGCGCCCTTGACTGGCTGCACATCACCGACGATCTGCCGCGTTTCCACAGCTCCGGCCGGGCAACACTTGCAGTTGCACCCGGCAAATGCCCCGACTAAAGCGTTTTGCGTTTTATCTGATGCAGTTTCATCTCAAATCACCC
>CAYXXQ010000307.1:0-4344 GCA_964469075.1 uncultured Rhodobacter sp. | reverse complement strand
CAAACGTCCACAAGCGCGAATCGTTTCGCCACCAGTCTTATGTCTCGCTGCGGGCTGATGGGGTGATTGCCGGGTTCGGCACTGAAGGCTACGCGCTGGCGATGCGCCGGATGGCCAACTTACTGGGCTGATCACCTGGCGTAACATCATGTTTTTACAAACAGTTTTCGCGGGTAATCCGACAAGGGTTCGGCCGCACCGTTGTCCCGAATGCGCAAAGTTTCGGTGATTTCCAGCCCCCAATCCTTGGCCCAAAGGGCGGGCATGAAGTGGAAGGTCATGTTGGGTTGCAACACCGTCTGATCGCTGGGGCGGATCGAAAACGTCCGCTCGCCCCAGTCGGGTGGATAGCTCATCCCGATGGGATAGCCGCAGCGGCCCTCGCGGTCGATCCCGTGTTTTTCAAGCACCCCGTAGAAGGCCCGCGCAACGGCGCCGGCAGTATTGCCCGGCGTCGCGGCATTGATGCCAGCGTCAATCCCTTCCAGCACAACCGCTTCGGTATGGGCGACATCAGCGGGTGGATTTCCCAGCCAGATCGTCCGGCACAACGGCGCATGATAGCGGCGATGACAGCCGGATATTTCGAAAAACGTGCCGGAATTATCCGGCACCGGCTTGTCGTTCCAGGTCAAATGCGCCGCCGCCGCCTCGTCGCCGGTGGGCAGCAAAGGGCAGATCGCAGCATAGTCGCCGCCATAGGTGCCATCGCCATCCTCGGCCCCCCAGATCGCGGTGTGGTAAATCTCGGCCACGACCTCGTTCTTGCGTTTTCCGGGCTCAAAAACCTCAAGAATTTTCGCCTGCATCAACTCGGAAATCCTTGCAGCGCGGCGCATATATTTCAACTCGGTCTCTGATTTGACTGCGCGGCACCAGTTGACCAGTGCGGTTGCATCAACAAACGGGCCGCCTAGTTCCGCCAGTAAAACCGCATGCGCTTTGGCTGAGAAATAGTAATTTTCCATCTCAACGCCCAGGCGTTTGCCGGTCCAGCCACGCGCGCGGATCAGCCCGGCCAGATCCTGCATTGCATGCCGTTCGGTCGACATCACATAGTCGTCGGAATAGCCGAAAATATCCTCAAGCCCCATGTAACAGGTCTTGGTCGCGCCGACCGCGTCCATCTTGCGACCCCAGAAAACTGGGTCTCCTTCGGGGCCGATCAACACCCCCTGATGCACGTAAAACGACCAGCCGTCATATCCGGTCAGCCAAGCCATGTTGGTGGGGTCACAGGTAAACAAGACCTCAACCCCGGCCTTGTCCATCGCCGCACGCACATTTGCCAGGCGTTGCGCATATTCCGTGCGGGTGAAATCAAGCTCTACATCCGGCATTGCGCCCTCCTGATGGTGTCATCGGGGATAAGCCTAGTGCAGCGCTTGCAAGCAGAAAAGCTGAAACGCGGCAAAGTTTGTCGCTTGTGATTGAACTTGGGCGTCAGCACGGGTTAGCCTTAGGGCATGTCAGATCTGAACTTTTCCGCCATCAAGGCTGCCGCAAAAACCATCAGGGGTATCGCGATTGAAACCCCGATGATCCCTTCGCCATTCTTAAGCGAAATGTCGGGCCAGCCGGTTCTGTTGAAACTGGAATCCATGCAGCCGATGGGCGCGTTCAAGTTGCGCGGGGCGGCCAATGCCTTGCTAAACCTGCCAAAGGGCGTGACCGGAGTTGCTTGCTGTTCCACCGGCAATCACGGGCGTGGCGTGGCATATGCGGCGAAAAAACTTGGCCTCAGAGCGGTGATCTGCATGTCCGAACTGGTGCCCAGAACCAAGGTCGACGGCATCCGTGCCCTCGGGGCCGAGGTGCGGATCATCGGCCAAAGTCAAGACGACGCCCAAGCCGAGGTTGAAGGCCTGGTCGCCAGCGACGGGTTGACCGAGGTGTCGCCCTTTGACGACCCGTTCGTCATCGCCGGACAAGGCACCATCGCGCTTGAGATGCTGGCGCAAAACCCCGATCTTGCCACCCTGATCGTGCCGCTTTCCGGCGGCGGGCTGGCAGGTGGCATCGCTCTGGCGGCAAAGGCGCTGAAACCGACGATCCGAATTATTGGCGTGACGATGGAAAATGGCCCGGCGATGCACGCGTCGATCCGCGCTGGTCACCCGGTCGAGGTGTCAGAGGTCGGGTCTTTAGCGGACAGTCTTGGCGGCGGCATCATGCCCGACAACCGCTACACGCTTGATCTGTGCCGCGCGTTGATCGACGCGACCGTGCTGGTGTCTGAAGACCAGATTTACCGCGCGATGCAGACCCTGTTTTTTGAAGACCGCCTTGTCGCCGAAGGGGCGTCCTGCGTTGGCATCGCCGCTTTGCAAAGCCGTATCGTAACACCCGGCGACGGGCCGATCGGGCTGGTCATATCCGGCCGCAATGTCGACACACGCATGTTCGCGGACATCATCAACGGCAAGCCGCTGAGCCTTGGAACGACGCGCATCAAAGGCGGGGCTTACGCCGCGAAATAGACCGTCACGCCAAGGGCAATCATCCTGAAATGTCGTGCGTCAATTCACAAAGAACGCGTCACCAAAGCCAGCACCACGTGCTTGCGCCAAAGCAGATTGCAAGCTTTCCTGATCGGCAAACGGGCCCAATAGAATGATGTCAAAGCTACGGCCACGGCTGTTCAAAGGCCGTGATTTCGTCGGCAGGCCAGCAGCTTGAAACCGCGCCATCGTCCGGCTGGCATTCGCAGGCACGCCAAAAGTTGCGACCTGAATATAGCGGTGCGACGCGGGTGAAAGCGCCTTGGCCAAGTTCTCGGCCACCGGTTCGCGTGTCAATGCCGCGACGTCCTGGACATCGCGCAACTCATCTGCAAGTGCCAGCGTTGCCACGCCCGAAGCGCGGTTTTCCAGCGCCGCCAGACGACGTTGCTCGGCCTCAAGCACTGCTTTCTCCATGTTCTCGGGCGATGCTTCGTCGACTGCCGGGCGGCGCTTTTGCGCAGGCGGTGCGGGCTGTGCGCGACCCGTTGGCATATACGAAGTGGTCGAAACCGTCGTCGTGTAAGGGTAGCGGATCTGCGGCAGCGCGGCCGTCACATCACGACCGGTGCGCGTGTCGATTAACCGGCGTGGCATCGTTTGCGTCCAGATCAAATCCATCGCGGCCTGACCCTGCGGCGTGCCAACCCCTTGATGCACGACAAACTGGTCCTCCGACAGAAGACTGCGATATCCCGCAGGTGCAGTGACCGGTGCGGCGCGTGTAACAGCAACCGTTTGTGTGCGCGGATTGCCAGCCAGCCCACGAACGAAATCGCCAGGATGAACCGCTTGCGGTGTACGGCGAATGCCCAGCCCAGTTGTCGCGCGGCGCGTTACCCCAACCGGATTGCTAAAGACAGTCGCGGTCGGTCTTGGATTGGCGGCAACTGGTGCCGCTGCGCGCCGGGTGTTTGTGCGAAAAGTAAAGCCAAACAAGCTGGCGGTCCTGGTTTTGGCTTTCGGTGCAGGCGGTGGGGTGGAAAAATCCGTTGGCTCCGGCGCCGGCGACAGCGCCACCCGCGTCTGCGCCTGAGGGAAGCCGAAGTTAAATCCGGTCACTTTTGGGGCCGGGCGGGTCGTGGTGGTCGTCGGCGTCGCGGCAGGGACGCGCGCGGTTGCAACCAGAGTCGGCACCTGACCGCAAACAACCTGGCGGCTCCGAGTCACCCGCGGCACCCAAGTCACCCGCCCACCAAAGCCCGAGCGGATGAAAACACAGCCCTTGCTATCGACATATTGCAGTCCGTCGTAACTGGCAGGCGGAACCTCCGCCGGGCCCGAGGATCTCCGCAAAGATTGCGCCTCAGACGCCGAGGCCAGTGCCAGCATCGAAATGCCTACCAATATTGCGTGAATTGCGCGCATTTCAGCCCCCCATATTGGGTCCGAGAATGCCAAAAGGTGAAACAATAGTAAAGAGTGCCCGCGACTGTTTCTGGCTTATTTTGTGCCAAACATCCTATCACCCGCATCACCTAGCCCTGGAAGGATATATGCATCCTTGTTTAGGCGCTCGTCCAAGGCGGCTGTAATGATAGGCACGTCGGGATGCGCTTCCTTCATGCGTGCAACCCCTTCAGGGGCTGCAAGCAAGCACAAAAACCGGATGTCCGAGGCACCGGATTTCTTCAAAAGGTCAATCGCTGCGACGGATGAATTGCCCGTCGCCAGCATCGGATCCACCGCAATCACCCGGCGGTTTTCCATACCATCAGGCACTTTAAAATAGTATTGTACCGGCAAATGGGTTTTTTCATCGCGGTAAAGCCCGACAAACCCAACTCGCGCCGAGGGAATCAGTTCCAACACACCGTTCAGCAAACCATTGCCCGCCCGCAGG
>CAYXXQ010000306.1:0-4356 GCA_964469075.1 uncultured Rhodobacter sp. | reverse complement strand
TTGACGCCAGTGCCCGGTGGGTCAGCATCGCGCCTTTGGATCGGCCGGTTGTGCCAGAGGTATACAAGATCGCGGCCAGGTCATCGGCAGTGCGGGCAACTGCTGCAAACCCCGGCTGCGCCGCATCCCGCGCGGCGACCAGACTGCCGGTTTCATCGACTGCAATAGTCAGGATCGCGCTGACACCAGCGGCGTCGGCAATCGGGCGCAGGGCGTCAACGGATCGGGGATCGCAGACCAGCAGACTGGGTTTGGCATCGTTCAAGAAATACTCAAGCTCTGATCCTGTATAGGCAGTGTTCAGCGGCAGAAAAACAGCACCTGCCAAAACCG
Organism: uncultured Rhodobacter sp.; assembly: GCA_964469075.1. GTDB lineage: Bacteria > Pseudomonadota > Alphaproteobacteria > Rhodobacterales > Rhodobacteraceae > UBA5972. The sequence continues at coordinate 4,023 of CAYXXQ010000306.1, read as the reverse complement.
TTCCGACATAAAGCTCCAACATCGCCTGGGTTTTGGGGGCTTGCACCGCGACCCGGTCGCCGGGCTTGACGCCATTGGCGACCAGAACTCTGGCCATCCGTTCGGCATTGGCAAAAAAATCGCCATAGCTGACGGCTTTGCCGGTTTGGTGGTTGTGCAGAAAAACCGCGGCGTCATGGCCGATGCTGGCCGCGCGCAACCGTTTGGCCAGATAGTTGCTGTCATACATGGGACGCCCTTTCATTTTGTGGTCTTGCTGGCCAAGGCCTTCACCTCCGCTGAGGCGGCGATCTTCCGTTCAGTCGCGTAGGCTTGGTGGTTTTCTTCGATCCGGTCACCGTCGTAAAGATAATTCACCATCACCCCAAAAGCCGCCTTTCGGCCATTGTCACTAAGATCGGCATTGGCGTGAACCTTGTGCAAGGCCGCGCCGTTGCCCAGATGAAAATGCGCGACCGGATCATAAGGCGTCCCCTCGCTGCGCTTGGCCAGCATCAGGTAACGGGCAGCCAGCTTTTGGGCCAGCGCTGCCTCCGGCAACGCGCCGATTGGCAGGTCGCGCAACTGGTTGATTTCGTCTTTTGTCAGCACGTCATCGTCCGTCGCCTTGGCAAGCCAGGCGCTGAACCCCGGCACAGGTGACAACGTGACAAAGGTTTTCAGGCCGGGCAATTCGGCCTGCAATTCGGCCACCACCTGTTTGATCAAAAAGTTGCCAAAAGAGATGCCGCGCAACCCTTTCTGGCAGTTGGAGATCGAGTAGAAAACCGCCGTCGTCGCAGCCCTAGGATCGACCTTGTCGCGCTGACTGTTCAGGATCGGCGCGATCGCGCCGGGGATCTGTTTGGTCAGTGCAACTTCGATGAAAATCAGCGGATCGGCTGGCATTGCCGGGTGGAAAAAGGCGAATAACCGACGGTCAGGATCCGCCACGCGCTGGCGCAGATCGTCCCAGCCGGTGATTTCATGCACCGCTTCATAGGCAATGACCTTTTCCAGTATCGCCGCCGAGGTTGACCAATCGATACGCCGGATTTCCAGAAATCCACGGTTGAACCAACTTGAAAACAGATGCTGAAAATCCTGATCCAGCCCCGACAGATCGGGCGCATTTGGTAAAACCGACAGAAGCTCGGCACGCATTGCAACCAGCTTTGCGGTAGCACCCGGTACGCGGTTCAGGCGGCGGATCAGTTCCTGGCTTTTGGGTTCGGCGGCGATATGGATCTTGCGCGCAGCCGCGTCATCACCCGGTTTCCAGGCGGCAATCACCCGTTCAAGCGCGGCGCTATCCACCCCAAACCGAGCTGAAACTGCGCCAAAGAACGCCAGCCGCGCCGTGGCATCGGCGGCGTCAAACCCGTCAAGCACTTGCAGGGCATTGACCAGCCCCGACAGCTCCCCCCGGTCACCCAGCAGATCGGTACAAAGGGCCATCAGATCCGGCGCGTCGCGGCCGTTACGGCCCCGCCCTAACCGGCCGGCACCTGCAAGCCTTTGCAGCAAATCGCTTAGAAAACGGCGTTCTGGCATGTCTAAAGGGCCTCGCTACAGATGGGTGACGTTTGGGTCAATCGGGCCAAGCGGGCCGCCTGCCGCCACCTCTACAGCCCGAGCAGCGGCCAGCAACTTGGCCTCGCCCCGATGCGGGCCGATCAGTTGAATGCCGATGGGCAATCCGTCTTTGGACAGACCAACCGGGACCGAGATCGCGGGCAAACCCGTGGTCGTTGCCAGGAACGCAAAGCGCAGCCAATCCATGTAACCGTTCATCCTGATGCCGTTAATTTCGTCCACCCATTCCAGATCAACCGATTTCGGCATATTGCCCACGGTCGGGCAGGCCAGAACGTCAAAATCCTGCAACACCTGCGTCGTGCTTTTGAAAATCGCGGTGCGTTTGATGTTCGCCTCAGCCAAATCGTCGATTGTCAGGGTCTGACCGAAGGTCAGGTTTTCCGCCAAGGTTGCCTTGAAATGCTCGGTCAGGCTGGCGGGTGCGTTTTTGAACGCCGTCACCCAAAGCAGGCCGCGCAGAACATGATAGCTTCGCTCAAGCCCGGTCAGGTCCGGGCAAGCCTCGGCCACCGTGCCGCCGTTTTTTTCCACCTGCGTAAGGGCTTTGCGCAGATGTTGGTCGATCTCAGGTTCAACCGGGGAAAAGCCGTTCAGATCGGGGGCAAACGCGATCCTGACGTTTTGGCCGGCCTCTAGGACCGCCTGCTGATAGGGGGTCGCGGGGGGTGGAAAGCTGGTGGGAATTGCCGGCTGAAACCCGGCCATCGCATCCAGAAACAACGCGCAATCGCGCACGCTGCGGGCCATCGGACCCTGCTGGCCTTCAATGATGAACCCTGCCTCGCTGTTGCTCGCGGCAATACCCGGGCTTGGGCGCAAACCGACGATACCGTTATAGGCCGCAGGTGTGCGTAAGCTGCCGCCGTGATCTGAACCGTGGCTTAGCCAAACCTGCCCGGTCGCCAGCGACACCGCCGCCCCGCCGGAGGATCCGGCCGCGTTCAGTCGGGTGTCCCAAGGGTTGCGGGTTTTGCCGAAAACCTCGTTGAACGTGTTGCCGCCCGCGCCAAATTCAGGCGTGTTGGTCTTGCCGACAACAACGCCACCACGATCTTCCAGGCGCAGAACCAAAGGATCGCTTTTGTCAGGCACGTTTTCGGCCTTGGATATCGTACCAAAGGTCGTGCGCACGCCTTTCACTTCGGTCAGATCCTTGATGCCGATCGGCAATCCGCCCAGCCATCCCGGGTGATCTTTGTTGGCCGTGTTCAGTGCCGATGCCGACGCTTCGGCCCGGTCGCGACACAGGATCGGCATCGCGTTGACCGCCGGATCCGTTGCTGCGATCCGCTCAAACGCGGCGTTGATCAAATCGGCGGGCGAAACCTCCCGCCGATTTAGCAAATCAACGACCTGATGCGCTTCAAGTTTGCACAGCGCGGGGCCTGTAAATGCAGCAGCCTTGTCGGTCATGGCGGTCCTCATTCCTAGTGTTGGGATGCAGGCTATGACCCAAGCGGCACCGCATCAACCGCAATTTGATCGCCCTGCCCCAATCGGTGCCAAATTCGCCTGCGCGACGGCACCCCCTTGCAACCCAGGGGTCCGGGCATCATCTTGGGGGAACCTCGCAAAACACCGGAAGCATCATGCTGCAACTTCTTTCTGATCCCGCCGTTTGGGCCTCTTTTCTGACGTTAACAGTTCTTGAAATCGTTCTGGGGGTCGACAACGTCATTTTCATTTCCATCACCGCCGCGCGATTGCCCGAAAACCAGCGCCGGTCGGCGCGTCTGGTTGGCCTGACCGGGGCGCTGGTCATGCGGATTTTACTGCTGTTTTCTATCGCCTGGATCGTCAGCCTGACCAAACCGCTGTTTGCACTTGGTGGCTATCAGTTTAGCTGGCGCGATCTGATCCTGCTGGCTGGTGGGTTTTTCCTGCTTTACAAAGCCTCCTCAGAAATCTTTGCGGAGATGGAGCCTGAGGACAAAAAGGAAGTATCCGGGCGCGCGACATTTATGTCCGTCATCGTGCAGATCGTCATCCTTGACCTGGTGTTTTCCCTCGACAGCGTCATCACCGCCATCGGTATCGCCGATCATCTTGAGGTGATGGTGGCCGCCGTGGTCGTGGCCATCGTGATCATGATGGCCGCCGCCGAGCCGATCGCCAGCTTTGTGGAACGCCATCCGTCAACCAAAATGCTGGCGCTGGCGTTTTTGGCGATGATCGGCATGGCGCTGGTTGCCGATGGTTTGCATCAGCATATCGAACGCGGCTTTATCTATGCGGCGATGGTTTTTTCCGGGGCAGTCGAAGCCCTGAACCTGATCCGCGCCAAGCGTCGACGGAAGTTGCGCGAAGGGTAAAACTTTTCGCGCAGCGCCTGCGTTTTTTCCCTTGCAGGCCCGCGCGTCAGAGGCTAAATCACGCCTCACCCAAAGGACGCGGGCGTAGCTCAGGGGTAGAGCGCAACCTTGCCAAGGTTGAAGTCGTGAGTTC
>CAYXXQ010000305.1:0-4392 GCA_964469075.1 uncultured Rhodobacter sp. | reverse complement strand
GCCAGCTTGCGCAACAGGCGCGTAAACTCGCGCGCTTCGCCCTCGGAAAGCGGGGCAAGTGTGCGGCCTTCAACGCGCGCGACGGCTTTTGAAACCTCGGACAACAAGGTCAGGCCCGCGGCGGTAATACTGACGATCTTCGCCCGCCGATCCTGATCCGACTGCATCCGCCGCACCAGATCGCGGTCTTCCAGTTTTTGCACGACAACCGCCACAGTCGTCCGGTCAAGCGCCGCCAGCCCGCCGATGCTGGCCTGATCCTTGGCCCCATGCACCTTCAGGACCGTCAGCACCGCAAATTGCAGCGGCGTGATGTCAAACCCGGCGCATTCGTCATGAAACAGCGCGACCGAGATTTGGTGACAGCGCCGCAGCAAATGCCCCGGCAATTCTGTCAGATCACCCCGGTCAAGTGTTTGATTTCGCTCAACGCCAGTTGCCAAGGGACTACTCCACCGCTGCTCCGATTGTCGTTGTCACCTTACCCAAACCAGCCACCGAAACTTCGCAGACATCGCCAACCGCAAGCTTGCCAACGCCTGCCGGGGTGCCGGTGTAAATCAGATCACCCGGCTGCAATTCCATTGACCGCGACAGGATCGCGATCACTTCGGGGACCGACCAGATCAACTCATCCAGATCGCCGTCCTGGCGGGTTATACCGTTGACGCTGGTCCTGATCGCGCCGTCTGAAAGATGGCCGACCGAAGCGATCGGATGCACAGGCCCGCAAATGGCCGAGCGGTCAAACGCTTTGCCCCAGTCCCAGGGCCGGCCCATATCCTTGGCCTGCTGCTGCAAATCGCGCCGGGTCAGATCATTGCCGACCGCGTATCCCCAGACATGCGCCAGCGCACCCTCCTCAGCGATATTGCGCCCTCCTTTGCCAATCGCCACCACCAGTTCGCCTTCGAAATGGAAGTTTTCGGTCTGTGGCGGAAACGGGATCATCCGGCCATCATCAACCACCGCATCGGCGGGTTTGGTGAAAAAGAACGGCGGTTCGCGATCCGGGTCTTTGCCCATTTCGCGCGCATGTGCAGCATAGTTTCGGCCCACGCAGAAAATCCGCCGCACCGGAAAACGCGCGGCGCTGTCAGCCACCGCGACCGAGGGCTGCGCGGGCGCCGGAAGTACATACTCTGTCATCATCTGTCCTTAAGAATTGCCGCGATCTTCGCGGAATAGTCCAAGTTTCTGTTGCGCCACACGGTCGGAATAGCTGAAGAGAACCGCTTCACCCTCGGCCTCGTGGCTGACCCATTTCCAGGACGGCACGACGAAAATATCCTTCGGCCCCCAGTCAAACACCTGCCCGTCAATCGTGCTGCGGCCGCGCCCTTCGGTCGGGACGTAAACCGTGGCGTCGGTTGACCGGTACGCCGCTGTCTTGAAGCCTTTCGGCAGCAATTGCAGAAACGGCGCAATCGTCGGCATCGCCCAGCCACCATCGACCGGATTGACATAGCGCATCTTCAAACCGTGGCAGGGGTCCCATTCCTGCTGGTCCTTCATCTTCTCCAACGCCGCCCGCGAGCGCTCATAGGGATAGTTGAAAATCGGGCTGGCCATACGGTCCTGCTGATAATCCACCGGCAACATATTCGCACCATACCGCGCAAAACTGTCACCGACTTGCCGGTCTATCGGCTGCTCATCCGCGCTAAAGCCTTCGGCAAAACTGGCGTCAAAGAATCCAACAATCGGGATATCCAGCCCGTCAAGCCAGATCATCGGTTCATCAGTGTGATTGCCGTGATCATGCCAGGCCCCCGGTGGCGTGATCACGAAATCACCGTATTGCATCACCGTGCGTTCGCCGTTCACCGCCGTATGCGCGCCCGCCCCGTCCAGCACAAAACGCAGGGCCGATTGGCTGTGACGATGGGCCGGGGCCACCTCGCCCGGCATCACCAATTGCAGCCCCGCATAAAGCGAGGTCGTGATCTGGGACGATCCGCGCATGCCGGGATTTTCAAGGATCAAGACCCGGCGCTCCGCCTCTTTGGCGGTGATCAGATCACCGGCTTCCAGCAGGTATTCCCGGGCCTCGGCAAAATTCCACAGATGCGGCTGGCAGGCGCTTTTCGGTTCCGGCGTGATGATATCAGAAAACACCGCCCAAAGCGGCGTCATCGCCTTTTTGTCGATCTTCTTGTAAAACGCCAGCCGCTCGGGCGTTTCTTCCGGCTTTTCGGTCAACGACATTTCGTTTTCCCCTTCAGCGATTTCCAGCGCCTTTCGCGCTTGCAACGAGCCTGTCCAAATCCTGCACGCAGGCACGATGGCGGCGCGTCTTTCAGGGCGCGAAATTAGGCATAATACTGATCATATATTCTCCACCAGCGCAATTTCTTTCTAATTTCCCGATAGCCTATGGCATTTACGTCAAAAACCACCCCGTGCGACCGGATTTTCCAATGTGTCGCAAAGCAAATGTTGGACTTCGCGCAAGCTTAAATGCAGAATTGCTAATGAAACACGGTCGCCGCATGGCAGCCCACAGACCCGAGTTGCAAAGGAAACCCCCGCCAATATGGAACCTGTAATCCTGAACACCGAAATGATCGTCGTTTTATGTGTCCTGGGATTCACAATGTTCCTTTTCGTCAGTGAGCTTCTGCGCGTCGATCTTTCCGCCATCTTGGTGATGGTTCTGGTTGGCGGCCTAAGTTACGTGCCGGGGCTGGAAAACGTCGCCGATATCAACCACCTGTTTGCCGGGTTTTCGTCCAACGCCGTCATTTCCATTATCGCGGTGATGATCATCGGTGCCGGTCTTGATCGCACCGGTCTGATGAACAAGGTCGCTGCCGTTATCCTGAAATACGGCGGCACCTCAGAAAAGCGGATCGTGCCGATTATCTCGGGCACTGTCGGGGTGATTTCCAGCTTCATGCAAAACGTTGGGGCCGCGGCGCTGTTCTTGCCGGTGGTCTCCCGGATTTCCGCCCGCACCGGCCTGCCGCTAAGCCGGTTGCTGATGCCAATGGGGTTTTGCGCGATCCTGGGCGGGACGATGACGATGGTTGGCTCGTCACCAATGATCCTGTTGAACGACCTGATCGCAACCTCAAACACCGACTTGCCTGAGGCGCAGAAAATGCGGCCCTTCAATCTGTTTGACGTGACACCGATTGGCATCTCTTTGCTGCTGACCGGCATTCTTTACTTTGTGCTGTTTGGCCGCTGGGTGCTGCCCGCCAGCCCTACCCGCGAAGACGGGGCTGCCGGGCAATCAATGGGGGAGTATCTGAAAAGCACCTATAAACTGAAGGCCGATCTGGTCGAGGTTGAGGTGCCCGCTGGCAACATCCTTCTGGGCCAGACGCTTGACGACATCATGAACGCCCATCACCTTTATATCGTCGGCACGTTTTACAACGGCCAGCGGGTGATCGCCCCCCGCGTTGACACCGAAATTCTGACGCCCTGCCGTCTGGCAATCCTGGGGCGGCGCAAAGTCATTCAGGAAATATGCGATATCTACGGCCTGACCGCCCTGCCCGAGCTTGACATCTTCGCCGAAGAATTCGCCGCCACCAAAGCAGGCGTCGCCGAAATGGTTGTGCCGCCTGGGTCCGCCGTGATCGGCAAATCGGCCCGCGACCTCAGGTTCCGCGCCAGCTTCGGGATGAGCCTGCTTGCCATCCACCGCATCGAAGAAACCATGAGCCTGGTTGAAACCGACAACCATCAGGCGGTGCAGATCGGCACGATCCCCTTGCAGGTCGGTGACACGCTGGTCATCCACACCCCGTGGGAATTGCTGGCACGCCTGAAAAACAACCGTGATTTCGTGATCGTCACCAGCGACTTCCCGCAGGAAGAGCTGCGCCCGCAAAAGGTCGGCTGGGCCCTGCTGTTCTTCGCCATTGCGCTTTCGCTGGTGCTGTTTACCGATGTCAGACTGTCCCTTTGCCTGCTGGTCGGGGCCACCGGCATGATCATCAGCAGGGTGCTTTCAATAGACGAGGCTTACAGGGCCGTCGGCTGGAACACCGTGTTTCTGCTGGCATCGCTTATTCCTTTGGGCATGGCCGTGCAAAACACCGGCACTGCGGCCTGGATCGCGCATCAGGTGATCACCCTCTTGGCAGGCTGGCCGGTTTGGGGTTTGCAAGCCGGTGTCGCCATACTGGCCACGGTCTTTACGCTGGTGATGTCCAATGTCGGGGCCACCGTTCTTTTGGTGCCGCTGGCGGTTTCCATCGCTGTTGCCGCCGGGGGCGATCCTGCTTTGTTTGCCCTGACCGTGGCGATATCGACCTCAAACTCGTTCCTGATCCCGACGCATCAGGTCAACGCGCTGATCATGGGGCCTGCGGGCTACCGCGTGGTCGATTTCATGCGCACAGGCGGGATCATGACGATCCTGTTCCTTGTCGTCTC
>CAYXXQ010000304.1:1973-4396 GCA_964469075.1 uncultured Rhodobacter sp. | reverse complement strand
CCGTCAGCGCAGTTCTGGTTGGCGCTGGCTCTGAACTGGAAATGAACACGGTTGCGACTTTCCGTTTTCCCGACCTCATCACAGTTCAAGCAACGCTTGATCATGGTCGTATTTCAAAATCCACAAACGAAGGTGGCGCGTGGGAACCACTGTTGGCGGGCTTTAGGTCGCATAGCACCGTAGAAATCTCGGTTGATGAAGTCTCGCATACTGTCCGCCTTGGTGATCCGATGCCGTTTAGCTGCACCTGATCTGGCCCAAAGGGCCAGGGCGCGAAGCGCAAGGCGGGGCAGGGGGCGGGCGCAGCTCGTCCACTGCCGCGTCACCAATACCCCAGAGCAAAAAACCCCCACCTAATCAGGCAGGGGCACTAGGTATAAAGAAATTCTTTCGCTGAATTGCAGGGCAGGGGGCTTTATTACGCCGCCGCCTGCTCTTGGGATTTTGTGGCCTCGGCGGCATCCATGATAAAATCAACCGCTTTTTGCGCCTCAGACGCCGCTTTGAAAATCAAACCCTTGTCGTTTTTCAGTGCTTCAAGCCATCCCTCAACATAGGCCGCGCTTTGGTCAAAATCTGGCTCGATCCCAAGTTTGACACCAAGGATGCAAGCGCCGATTTCCGCAACCAATTCTTCAAACGCATAGGCTTTGCGGTCATTGAATTTGCCAAGACGGTCCAGCCGCTTCGTGCTGCCTGTCCAGTGGGTCAATTCATGGCCTAAAACTCCAAAATATCGGGCAGCATCAAAGAAGGTGGCTATCGGCGGCATGTGAATCTGATCTGTTGACGGGCGATAATATGCGCGGGGTTCGCTGCTGGTCACAATATCGGCTCCGGTACTGGCGAAAAACGCTTCAAGTTCTGGATCAGTTTCAGTTCCAAGATCGCGGGGCGGATCGGGCAATACGTAAAACTCGGCGGGCAAGCCTTCGATCTGGTCGGCGTTAAATACGTTGTTGCATTTTGCAAACGGGATACGGGTTTTGCCTTCGCCTGTTTCCGCTGCGCTTTCAGTCTGGTCGCCTTCCTTCTCGAACGTGCCATAAAAGACAGAACGGGCGCATTTTGATCCCTTTTTGACGCTACCACCAAGGTCAACCGCCTGTTTGAAGGTCATCCACCGCTCTGATGAAAAATCGCTGATGTGTGCCGATGCCCAAAGCATCAAGATGTTAACGCCGCGATATGGTTCGCCGTTATGACGCAAGGGCAGGGCTGCGCTACCTGCGCCACCTGTCCACGGCTTACGCCAAGGCGGGGTGCCTGCTTCAATCTGCGCGATGATTGTGTCTGTAACGTGCTGGTGAATATCAATCTTAGCCATGATCTGAATTTCCTTTATGGTGGCACATCTGAGACTTTGCGCCCCTTAATTGTGAGGGTTTTTGACCAAAGCCCTAAAAGGGCGTCGGCTCTAAAACTTGCCACGTGGCGAACGCGGTGGGGGGCGAGACAAGATAAACTGATAGGGTTGGTGCGGCCCGCAGCGCAGCGAGGACACGGCCCTGTCTGTTTGTCTTGTCCGAGGGGGGAGGCCGCGCCTCCACCTTGACGCTGCGCAGTGGCGTTCGGCTTGCCCGAACCCCAAGTAGCCAATGAAAACTCGGGGCCAAAGGCCCGTAGGGCAGGGGGTTATCCAGTACGGGTTAGGGCGGCTACGACCGCCTGAATCCCAAACCGCAGCATTCCCGTAAACGAAGACACCACGCATCGAAGTGTCGGGACTGTGGGTAACGCGCTGCCCGCACAAGGCGAAGCGAACGACCGTCATCCGCAGGGCAGATCGCCGTGGCCCAGGGCGCGCATGAGACAAAGGAAGTGGGGCGGCTCGGAGAGACGGCCAAACGACTATTGGATCAGCTCGCATCGGGGCGCGGTGTTCTGGTGGAAGCCGCTTGCGGCTGGAACTAGGGCGCGGTGCCCTGCCCAGAGGGCGGGGCATGGGCCATCAAGATCAATCCTGTGTCTGCTTTGGTTTAGGAATCCATTGGAAGGCTGACGAAATCACCTTCAATCATCGGAAATGTAACTTTGGTAAAACCACAATCTTTTAAGAACGAAACGATGCCCGTCACCGTCTTGAACTCGCGGACGGAAATTTGTCCTACAAGCCGTGAACGGGCAGTCACCAGCATTTGTGAAGACCCGTCTGGATGATGAGCCTCCATCGTCCAAAGCCCATACCAAACTGACGCCTTACGTGTTGGCGACTGACAACATTTGATCATCAGAGTCGAACCTGTTTCAAGGCGCTGTTTTAATGCGACTTCCGTTAACACGTTGGGCGTCGTGATTGATGTTTCGGGCAAATTTCAATCCAATACAAAGCAGACATTAATATGTTATTGTATCAAATTCCACATCAACTACAAGCTGCAAAGGGGGCTGCCTGCCCCCGCGCCGGTGGCGCTCCCCCGAGG
>CAYXXQ010000304.1:0-1963 GCA_964469075.1 uncultured Rhodobacter sp. | reverse complement strand
CGAGGATTTTTGGGGGAGGATGAATGGGAAAGATCAAATCATTGACCAAAAGTCCTATGTGATCAACGCAATCAAGCTGCAACGTCAAGTGTAAGGAACCTTGACAGGCTGGGGCAATTCAGCGGAAAGAAGGGAGGAACAATACAAGAACATAGGGGGTGTTGGATGCCTGTTTTTCCGGTGGAAACACCTGTCGTTGCAAATGGTATGCCCCTTCGCTTGGTCACAACACCGGCGAGTGCAGGGTTTCCATCCCCTGCGGGGGATGATTTGGAAGACGAAATAGACCCCATTTCATGGGTCGTTCGGCACCCGTCATCGACGTTTTGGTGGCGTGTCGAAGGTGATTGCCTTTGGGACGCTGGAATCCGTGACGGTGATCTGATCGCCGTTGATCGCGCTGGAAAGCGTAGGATCGGACGGGCGGTCCTCGCCGTTGTTGAAGGGGCAGTGACCGCCAAAATCCTGCGTAAACGGGATGAGCGGTATTTTCTGGCCCCGGCAAATAGCCGCGAAAAATTCCCTGATATTGAGCTGACCGAGGATAGTGAGATTTGGGGTGTCATTGCAGGTGTGGTACGACGGTATGATCTGGAATGAAGCGTCCTATCGCAATTTCCGATAGCGCCAATTTCTATGTCTCTGCCGAAAGGATCTTCAACCCGGCGTTGAAAAACGTGCCGGTGATCGTCTTGTCTAACAATGACGGGTGTGCAGTCGCTCGATCCGATGAAGCGAAGGCGCTAGGGATCAAGATGGGCGAACCGCTGCATCTGTTGCGCGACAAGATCAAAGCGCATGGCGTGAAGGTCTTTAGCTCGAACTATACGCTCTATGGCGACATTAGCCGTCGCGTGGTCGAGGTTTACGAAGACTTCACGCCCAATGTGGAGATTTACTCAATAGATGAATGTTTCTTGGACTTTGGCGGGTTCAAAGATCGCACAGAACATGCCCGCGCAATGCGGCGCGAGGTATTGAAGCGCATCGGCGTGCCAGTGCGCGTCGGGATCGCGCCGACGAAGACACTGGCGAAGTGCGCGAACGACATTGCAAAGAAGAATCCGATATTCGCTGGTGTTCTGGATATGATGGACGACACATTGGCCGATTGGCTTCTGCCAATGGTGCCTGTTGGCGACATTTGGGGGATTGGGCGCAAGACTGACGCGAAATTGCGTCAGCTTGGTATCCAAACAGCGTCAGACCTTCGCGCCATGCCGTTAAGGCAGGCACGGGCGGTTGGGACAGTGGTGTTGGAGCGCACGGTTCTAGAACTGCAAGGCGAGCCTTGTCTTGCTTTCGATGATGTAGAACCGCAGCGCAAAGGCATGGCTGTCACCCGGTCGGCGGGTCAGCCTATGACGGATTTCGACACGGTGTTTCAGGCGGTGTCGGCGCATGTGACCCGTGCAGCGGAGAAACTGCGCCAGCACGGGCTTGTCGCGGGGACGTTGACTGTATTTTTCCACACCAACCGACATCGCAAGGACCGGCCCCAATACTCGGGCAGTCGATCTACGCGTATCATGCCAATGTCTTGCGATACATTCGAGCTGGTGCGTGCGGCGCGACGGTGCGCTGACGCCGCTTGGCCGAAAGGTAAGGCAGAAAAATACGGATTCACAAAAGCGGGCGTGATGCTCGATGATCTGTTGCCCATCGAGGACCGCCCGCGAACGCTCTTTGATGTGCCCCGCAGCAAAGACAGCGAAGCGATGCGAGCGCTCGATCTGATCAATGATCGGTTTGGGAAAAAAACGATGGTGTTGGCGAGTGAAGGCATGAAGCGGCCCTGGCAGCTTAGGGCTGAACATCGCAGCCCGCGCTACACAACACGGTTATCAGACCTGCCTATCGTCCGGTGACCAAGGCAAAGCCCTTCTTGGGCTAGAAGGGTGAAGTGGAAACAACAGGAAAATGCGGCATTGTGGCTTTGCGCCAGCGGCAACAACGGTGAAGA
>CAYXXQ010000303.1:1849-4403 GCA_964469075.1 uncultured Rhodobacter sp. | reverse complement strand
TTTGGTGACGCCGATTGAATGTTCAAACTGCGCTGACAGGGATTTATCCTTGGTCACAGCGGTCCAGTCATCGGCCAGAACCTTGGTGTCTGGCTTGCCGAGATTAACCATCGGTTCAATCGTGAAAAACATGCCTTCTTCCAACTTAGGGCCGGTGCCCCAGCGGCCATAATGCAGCACATTGGGGGCCGAATGAAACACCCGCCCCAGCCCGTGACCGCAGAAATCGCGCACGACAGACATACGCTGCGCCTCGACATAGCGTTGGATGGCGGCGCCGATATCGCCAAACGTGTTGCCGGGTTTGACCTGATCAATCCCCAGCATCAGCGCGTCATGGGTGACCTGGATCAACCGCTCGGCCTTGCGGTTCAGACGCCCGGCCACGAACATCCGGCTGGTATCACCGAACCATCCGTCCAGAATGCAGGTCACGTCGATATTCAGGATATCGCCGTCCTTCAGCTTTTTGTCCGACGGAATGCCGTGACACACAACATGGTTGATCGAAATGCAGCTTGATTTCGGATAGCCCTTATAGCCCAAAGTCGCAGGGACCGAGCTGTTCTCGACCATGAAGTCATGGCACAGCTGATCCAAATGGCCGGTGGTCACGCCGGGCACAACATGTTCAGCGATCATATCCAGCGTCCGCGCCGCCAGATTACCGGCTTTGCGCATGCCTTGGAATTCGTCAGCGGTATGAATTTGAATGCCGTCTTTGTTCAAACGGCCCGGGGTTTGGCCTTCCACGGGATGCTCCATCACTTGTGTTACATGGGCTTGAATACGGGCATTCTGGCCCGGATGCCAGTAGGGCGGGTCAATTTTGTTGCCCGGTCAGAATTGGCAAAGCTGCCGCGGTTAATATCGCCTGCGGGGTGATTTGGGTGCCATAGCACAGCATTTCAACGCCACTGGCGCGGGCCATGTCAAACGCGGCGGCATAATCGGGGTCGATATCTGCGGCAGTTTTGAAACCAGTGCAATCGGTGCGGCCAACCAGATACAGCATCACCGCGCGATGTCCCTGCCGCGCCATTTCGGCCAGTTCCTGCAAATGCTTGGTGCCACGCTTGGTGACGGTATCAGGGAATTCGGCGATGGAGCCTTCACGTTTCAGGGTGACGGACTTCACCTCGACATAACAATCGGGCTTGGCGGCGTCGGTCAACAAAAAATCAATCCGGCTGTTTTCGCCGTATTTTACCTCGCGCCGCAGATGCGCGTAACCGGAAAGTGGCGGGATGTATCCGGCCTGCAAACCGGTCTCAACGATACGATTTGGTAACGATGTGTCGATACAAACATGGTGGGCGCCGGGCAGTTCCAGCAGTTTCCAACTGTAGTTCAGCTTGCGTTTTGGGTCGTTGTTCGGCTCAACCCAAATGGGTGCGCCTTCATCCATAAGCCCGGTCATCGCGCCGGGATTGGCGCAATGGGCTGTCACCTGCTGGCCATCCGGCAGGATGATATCGGCCAGAAACCGTTTGTAGCGGCGGATCAAAGTGGCGCGGATCAGGGGGGTTTGAAACTGCATGGAACGGTCCTATACCTCGTACAAGACGGGGACAAGATCGGGGGCGATATGGCCAATCCAACTGCGGCAATGCTGGTGATCGGGGACGAGATCCTGTCGGGCCGCACCAAAGACAAGAACGTTGGCTTTCTGGCCGAACGACTGACCGAAGCCGCGGTTGACCTGAAGGAGGTGCGCATCGTTTCCGATGATCACGCCGAAATCGTCGCCGCCGTTCGCGCCTTAAGTGCGCGCTGGGATCACGTGTTTACCAGCGGCGGCATTGGCCCGACCCATGACGATATTACTGCCGATGCGATTGCTGACGCCTTTGACACGCCAATTGACGTGCGCGAAGACGCCCGCGCGCTGATGGCCATGCATTATGACCGCAACGGGGTTGAGATGAACGCGGCCCGCCTGCGCATGGCCCGCATCCCTGATGGGGCCGATCTGATCGACAATCCTGTGTCAATCGCACCAGGGTTTACCCTACGAAATGTGCATGTGATGGCCGGGGTGCCGGCGGTGTTTCAGGCGATGGTGGTCAGCGTCGTGCCGACCATCAAAGGCGGGCAGCCGGTGATTTCGCGGACCCTGCGCGCCAACCGCCCTGAGGGCGAAATCGCCGAGCCGTTGGGTCTGGTTGCAAGCCAGCATCCGGAGGTGGCAATCGGGTCATATCCCTTCATTCTGAACGGCAAGTTTGGCAGCAATCTGGTGTTTCGCTGTGCCGACGAAGCCGCCCTTGATCGCGCGGTTACAGCCTTTCAAACGGCCTTTCCCGAAGCGGTTGAACAATGACCAATCTGCCGACAGAAACCCGTTTGCGTCAGGCGATGGATGCCACCTGGGCACCCGCGGAAATGCTGTCGCTTGGGCCTTGGGCGCTGCGTCGCGGGCTTGGCGGCGGCAAGCGGGTGTCGGCCGCAACCACGGAAATGCCGGTCAGCGACGACCAGATTGATCAGGCCGAGGCCGCGATGCGCGACATGGATCAGCCAGAACTGTTCATGCTGCATGACGGAAATGACG
>CAYXXQ010000303.1:0-1749 GCA_964469075.1 uncultured Rhodobacter sp. | reverse complement strand
GGGCGTGCGGCCTTGTGGGCGATTGAAAACGGGGCTGAATTTTTGTCTGTTGTCACCACCGGCGAAAACCTGC
The DNA here is from genome assembly GCA_964469075.1 of uncultured Rhodobacter sp. GTDB lineage: Bacteria > Pseudomonadota > Alphaproteobacteria > Rhodobacterales > Rhodobacteraceae > UBA5972. The sequence continues at coordinate 1,676 of CAYXXQ010000303.1, read as the reverse complement.
CTGCCCAGGGACTGTTCACTAGCCTTGGGATGCAGGTTGTTGGTAAGTATCATTATCGAATGAAATGAAGGGCTTGGCCGATTCTATGAAAGACAAACCGATTCACGCGCTTGATCTGCCTCGGGTTGACCCGCTGCCGGAAGAAACGCAGCGATATTTCGACATATGCGTTGAAAAACTGGGCTTTGTGCCAAATGTCTTGCAGGCCTATGCTTTTGACGTCAACAAACTGAACGGCTTCACCGCCCTTTACAACGACCTGATGCTGGGTGACAGCGGTCTGTCGAAGTTGGAGCGGGAGATGATCGCGGTTGTCGTTTCCTCCATAAACCATTGTTTTTATTGCCTGACTGCCCACGGAGCAGCGGTGCGTCAGCTTTCCGGTGATCCGATGCTGGGCGAAGTGCTGGTGATGAACTACCGTGCTGCCGATCTGTCGCCGCGCCATCGGGCGATGCTGGATTTTGCGTCCAAGATGACCGAAGAAAGCCACAAAATTGATGAACCTGATCGCCAGGCCTTGCGCGATGCCGGGTTCAATGACCGCGATATCTGGGATATCGCCTCGGTTGCGGGGTTCTTTAACATGTCTAACCGGGTGTCCTCGGCTGTCGATAAGCAGCCCAACCCAGAATATCACGCGCAATACCGATGATTTTGCGTCGCCTGATCCTTAGCCTGCTGGCAACCGCTGCCCCGCTTTGCGCTTTCGCAGAGCCGGTTTTGCGGTTCCCGGAGGGCACCAGCCGGGCCTATGAAAACCTTGATCTGACAGGCAGCCTGCAAATCCCGGTCGGGCCGTTTATCGACGGCAATATTGACATGATGCCGGTTTCCGGGGCGGTGATGCGGCAGGTCTGGAAAACCCCGGGGCGACCTGCGGACACGTTCAGCCTGTTTTCGCCCCTGCGTGATCAGTTGGTCGAAAACGGCTATGCGATCCTTTATGAATGCGAAACCCGCGATTGCGGTGGTTTTGATTTCCGGTTCAACGCCGATGTGGTGGATGAGCCGGACATGCATGTCGATATCGGTGATTTCCACTATCTTGCGGCGACCATCATCGTTGACGGTGAACAGAAATATCTGTCGCTGCTGATCAGCAAAAGCCCGGAACGCGGTTTTGTTCAGGTCACGACCATTGGTGCGCCTGATGATCGCGCGGTTGATTTTGCGTTGTCGACCAAACAAACCGCGCCGACCGGTGGATCGACTTTGGCCGAAGGTTTGACGGATCTTTTGTTGCAGGACGGGGCTGCGGTTCTTGAGGGGCTTGAATTCCTTAAAGGCTCCGCCGATTTAAGCGGCTCCCCGGCTGCGGCATTGCAGGAACTTGCGGTATTTCTGGAATTGAACCCAAGGCAAACCGTGGTTTTGGTTGGCCATACCGATGCGTCAGGATCGCTTGAAGGCAATGTCGCGCTGTCGCGCAAACGTGCCGAATCAGTGATGGCGCGGCTGGTTGATACTTACGGGGTTGAACCTGCGCGCCTGTCGGCGGAAGGCATCGGCTATCTTGCGCCGCGTGCCAGCAATGCCACCGAAGAAGGCCGCGAACGGAACCGCCGGGTTGAAGTGGTTTTGACCTTCGCGGAATAGCCACCTGTTGCTATCAAGTGCTGCAACAGAAAAGACCCGGCGTTGCAGATGCAATCACCGGGCCTTCCCTGCACCTA
>CAYXXQ010000302.1:0-4440 GCA_964469075.1 uncultured Rhodobacter sp. | reverse complement strand
GGCATTTGCGCCTGTCAGCCTGTTTCTGCTGGGGATAGACTATTTCCGTTGGGGCCAGCTGGAACTGGTGGCGGTGCTGCTGATCATCGCCCACCTCAGCCAGATCGCGCCGCTGCGACTGCCGCGTTTCAGGGTGGTCGGCGGCGTGTTGGTCGCGCTTTATCTGGTGCCACTTGGCCCGATTGGCGTGGACTACGGGCTGCCCTATGTCGGGATGGCCCTGAACCTGATCGGGGTCTCAGGCGTTTTCTGAACCCTCTGCCTTTTGCTGCACCCCTGGTGCCGACCCAGGCTGACTGATCATCAGATCGGCCCAGCTTTTCTTTGACAGCGGGGACCGAGTCGCGCTAAGTATTGAACAAGCGTTCAATTAATTCGGAGCCTGTCCATGTTCACCGCATCCATGAATTTCGCCTGTGGCGAAGAAATCGAAGCCCTGCGCCAGATGGTGCATCGCTGGGCCCAGGACCGGGTCGCACCGATGGCGGCGGAAATTGATGCCAGCAATGAATTTCCGGCCGAGTTATGGAAAGAAATGGGCGATCTTGGCCTGCTGGGCATCACCGTCGAGGAAGAGTTCGGCGGCGCCAATATGGGCTACCTCGCACACACCATCGCGGTTGAGGAAATCGCCCGCGCCTCGGCCTCGGTCTCGCTGTCATATGGGGCGCATTCCAACCTGTGCGTCAACCAGATCAAGCTGAACGGCACCCAGGAGCAGAAGGCGAAATACCTGCCGGGGTTGATTTCCGGCGATCATGTCGGCGCGTTGGCGATGTCCGAAGCCGGGGCCGGCTCGGACGTGGTGTCGATGAAATTGCGGGCCGACAAGCGCAACGGGTACTTCAATCTGAACGGCACCAAATACTGGATCACCAACGGCCCGGATGCCGACACGCTGGTGGTTTACGCCAAAACAGATCCCGAGGCCGGGCCGCGCGGCATGACTGCCTTTCTGATTGAAAAATCTATGAAGGGTTTTTCCACCAGCCCCCATTTTGACAAGATGGGAATGCGTGGTTCCAACACTGCCGAGCTGATTTTTGACAACGTCGAAGTCCCGTTTGAAAACATCCTCGGCGGGGAAGGCAAGGGCGTCAACGTGTTGATGTCAGGGCTGGATTACGAACGCGTGGTGCTGTCGGGCATCGGTGTCGGGGTGATGCACGCGGTGCTGGACCACATCATGCCTTACATGCATGAGCGTAAGCAATTCGGCCAGCCGATCGGCAATTTCCAACTGATGCAAGCCAAGATCGCGGACATCTATACCGCGATGAACTCCTCCCGTTCTTATGTTTATGCGGTCGCCGCCAGCTGCGACCGGGGCGAAGTTACCCGCCAGGACGCCGCCGCTTGCGTGCTTTACGCCAGCGAAAAAGCGATGGAGGTCGCAACCCAGGGCGTGCAGGCAATGGGCGGTGCCGGGTTCCTGAACGACAGCCCCCTCAGCCGGATTATGCGCGACGCCAAGCTGATGGAAATCGGCGCCGGCACCAGCGAAATCCGCCGGATGCTGTGCGGACGGGAATTGATGAAAGTGACGGGGTAGGGTGCTGTGACCTGTGATAGGATGGGCCGATCTTGAAACGACGCTTAGACAGAGGTGAACCCATGAAACTGCCTGATCTGACAGGGAAGTTGATATTTGCCCCGGCCTTGGCTTTGGCCTTGGCCCTTACGGGTCTAGCCCAAACAGCCCAAGCCCAGGACCTGGTGTTTGACACAACCGGGCTTGCCGCCTGTTTCGCCACTGCCGATGACAAGCGTGATTGCATCGGCATGGCGGCGGATGCCTGTATGGAAGCCAGCGAATATGGCTATTCAACGGTTGGGATGGGTGGCTGCCTCGACAAGGAATTTGCCTGGTGGGATACTCAATTAAACCATAATTATCAAGCCCTTATGGCGTTGGAAAAAGCCGATGACGCAGAAATGGCCGGCGACGGCTTTAACGCCCCGAAAAAGGCTGATGCTTTGCGCGCGATGCAGCGCGCCTGGATCCCGTTTCGCGACGCAACTTGCGATTACGAGATGTCGCAATGGGGTGGCGGCACCGGTGGCGGCCCTGCGGTGATCGGCTGCATGATGCGTCTGAGTGCCGAACAAACCATCTATCTGGCGTCATCGCGGCAGCGGGATTGATCCCCGGCCATGACCAGCAACGGAGGCCTTCATGGGTCAGCTTAAATCATCCGCCCTGACCGGCTCGGACCAGTACATGGCCAATGTCGCCGCGCACCAGACGGCGTTGGCCGAAGTCGCAGCCGCGGCCGAACTTGCTGCCTTTGGCGGTGGCCAGAAATCCCGAGACCGGCATCTGTCGCGCGGCAAGATGCTGCCACGGGATCGGGTGGCCAACCTCTTGGACCCCGGCGCGCCGTTTCTAGAGATCGGCGCCACGGCGGCGCATGACATGTACGGCAATTCCGCCCCGTCCGCCGGGGTGATCACCGGCATTGGCCGCGTGCACGGGCTTGAGGTGATGGTGATCTGCAACGACGCCACCGTGAAGGGCGGCACCTATTATCCGATGACGGTGAAAAAGCACCTGCGGGCTCAGGAAATCGCCGAAGCGAACCATTTACCGTGCATCTATCTGGTCGATTCAGGCGGCGCCAACCTGCCCAATCAGGACGAGGTTTTCCCCGACCGCGATCACTTCGGCCGGATCTTTTACAATCAAGCAAACATGAGCGCCAAGGCCATTCCCCAGATCGCGGTGGTGATGGGATCCTGCACCGCAGGCGGGGCCTATGTGCCGGCAATGTCGGACGTCACAATCATCGTGCGCGAACAAGGCACGATCTTTCTGGCAGGCCCACCCTTGGTCAAGGCCGCAACCGGTGAGATTGTCAGCGCTGAAGATTTGGGCGGTGGCGATGTCCATACCCGGCTGTCAGGGGTTGCCGACTATTTGGCCGAAGACGACGCCCACGCATTGGCGCTGGCGCGTCAAGCGGTGGCCGGCCTGAACAGGGGCAAACCGGCAACCGTGCAGCTGCAAACACCGGAAGACCCCGCCTATGATCCCAGCGAATTGCTGGGCGTGGTGCCCGCCGATTTGCGCACGCCTTATGACATCCGCGAGGTCATCATGCGGCTGGTCGATGGCAGTCAGTTTGACGAATTCAAAGCGCGCTACGGCGAGACATTGGTCTGTGGGTTTGCCCATGTCAAAGGCATCCCGGTTGGCATCATTGCCAATAATGGCGTGTTGTTTTCGGAAAGTGCACAGAAGGGCGCGCATTTTGTTGAACTGTGTTCACAACGTCGTATCCCTTTGGTTTTCCTGCAAAATATCACCGGCTTCATGGTCGGCCAGAAATACGAAAGCGAAGGCATTGCCCGGCATGGTGCCAAGCTGGTGACAGCGGTGGCGACAACCAAAGTGCCGAAGATCACGATGCTGGTCGGCGGCTCCTTTGGGGCGGGGAATTATGGCATGGCAGGGCGGGCCTACTCGCCCCGGTTCCTGTGGACCTGGCCCAGCAGCCGGATTTCGGTGATGGGCGGCGAACAGGCGGCAGGGGTGCTGGCCACCGTCAAACGCGACGCGATTGAACGCGCCGGCGACACCTGGTCAGCCGAGGAAGAAGCGGCCTTCAAAAAGCCAACGCTTGAGATGTTCGCGCGGCAAAGCCATCCGCTTTATGCTGCGGCTCGGATGTGGGACGACGGCATCATTGACCCACGAAAATCCCGCGACGTGCTTGCTCTCAGCCTGTCGGCAAGCCTGTGCGCGCCAATCGAAGAAACCCGTTTTGGCGTGTTTCGGATGTAGTTTTAGGACCGCAGCCGGGCAACACCCCGCTGCAAAAAGGACGACAGCATGATTGCCACCCGACTGACCCGGGCAATGGGACTGGATCATCCGATCATCTCGGCACCGATGGCCAAGGTGGGCGGCGGGCGTCTGGCGGCGGCGGTCTCAAATGCCGGGGGGCTGGGCCTGATCGGCGGCGGTTATTGCGAACCCGACTGGATCGAGGCTGAGTTTCAGAAGGCCGACAACGCCCATATCGGTTGCGGTTTCATCACCTGGCGACTGGCCGGGCAGCCCGGCTTGCTGGACGCGGTGCTTGATCGCGGCCCAAGGGCGATTTTCCTGAGTTTTGGCGATCCGACCGAAGCCGGTGCCAAGGTCAAGGCGGCGAATGTATCGCTGATCTGTCAGGTGCAAATGCTTGCGGATGCCAAGCTGGCGGTCGGGGCCGGGGCGGATATTATTGTCGCCCAGGGGTCTGAGGCGGGCGGGCATGGAGACAGGCGCGCGACCATGACGCTGGTGCCGGAAGTGGCCGATTGGCTGGCAGCCAATGCCAACGATGTGCTGTTGTGCGCTGCTGGCGGCATCGCCGACGGGCGCGGCCTGGCTGCGGCCTTGATGCTGGGCGCTGACGGGGTTGTTGCCGGAACAAGGTTCTGGGCTGCGGACGA
>CAYXXQ010000301.1:0-4457 GCA_964469075.1 uncultured Rhodobacter sp. | reverse complement strand
GCCCCCGGCGCCTCGGCGGTTCTGACGGCGCTGGCGGTGGCCGGATTGCCCACGGATCGGTTTTTCTTTGCCGGGTTTTTGCCCAATAAATCAGCGGCGCGGCGCAAAATGCTGACGGAGTTTGCACCTGTTCCGGGCAGCCTTGTTTTTTACGAAAGTGCCAAACGCGTTCATAAATCATTAATGGATATGGCAGTAGTCTTGGGGAATCGGGAGGCAGCGGTTTGCAGGGAGCTGACGAAGAAATTTGAAGATGTGCAGCGTGGCACGTTGGCGGATCTGGCGGATTATTATGCCGACAAGGCCGTAAAAGGCGAAATCGTGGTCGTGGTCGGGCCACCGCTGGATGTTGTGGTTGGTGCGGAACAGTTGGATCAGGCTTTGCAGGCAGCGCTTTCCGAGGCCGTCAGCCTGCGTGACGCTGTCGATCAGGTTGCCAGCGACTTGGCGCAGCCGCGCAAGGCGGTTTATCGCCGGGCGCTGGAATTGCAGCGGGATGGCAGCGAATAAGGACTGGCGTTTGTGTTGTGCAGGGAACAAGTAAGGACAGAAAAGGGTTTGGATATGAGCGGATCAATTTCCTATCACAGCGGTCTTGCCGCCGAAGACACGGTTGCCGATCTTTATCTGCGCAGCGGGCATGAAATCGCGGCCCGGCGCTGGCGGTCGGCGGCTGGTGAAATTGACCTGATCGCCCGCAAGAACGATGATATCATCTTCATCGAAGTCAAGAAAAGCCGCAGCTTTGCCGGCGCTGCCGAAGCGTTAAGCGCACGGCAAATGGCGCGGATTCGCAAATCGGCCGAAGTTTATCTTGGCGATCAACCGCAGGGCCTGAACAGCAATGCGCGGTTTGATGTGGCGCTGGTCAACGGCCAGGGGGCGGTCAGCGTGCTGGAAAACGCGATTACCGCCTGAGACGATAACGCGGTTGCAACCCGGCACGGCATGGACCAGATAATGGGCAGAACCTAGTATCAAGGGACGCCTGCCATGACGCTGAAAGTTGCTTTCCAGATGGATCCGATCGACCGGATCAACATTGACGCCGACAGTAGCTTTCGTATCGCCGAAGAGGCGCAGGCGCGGGGGCATAGCCTGTTTTATTACACGCCCGAGCATCTGGCGTATCAGCAGGGCCGGGTAACGGCGCGGGGCTGGCCTTTGTCCGTGCGGCGGGAGGTTGGTAACCATTTCACACTCGGCGATTTTCAGGAAGTCGAGCTTAGTGATTTTGATGTGGTTTGGCTGCGCCAGGATCCGCCTTTTGACATGGGCTATATCACCACCACACATATTCTTGACATGATCCACCCTAAGACTTTGGTGGTGAATGATCCGATGTGGGTGCGCAATTACCCTGAAAAGCTGTTGGTGCTGCAATTCCCGGACCTGACCCCGCCAACCACGATTGCCCGCGATCTTGAGACGTTGAAAGCCTTCAAGGCGGAACATGGCGATATCATTTTGAAACCGCTTTACGGCAATGGCGGGGCCGGGGTGTTTCGGCTTGACCCGAATGATCGCAATTTGAATTCGCTGCATGAGTTGTTCACCAGCATCAATCGGGAGCCGCTGATCGCGCAGAAATTCCTGCATGATGTGGCCAAAGGCGACAAACGGGTGATCCTGATTGACGGGGAGGCGGTTGGCGCAATTAACCGTGTGCCTGCGGCGGGCGAAACGCGCTCGAACATGCATGTTGGCGGGCGGCCTGAAAAGGTGGCCCTAACCGCGCGCGATCTTGAGATTTGCGCAAGAATCGGGCCGTTGCTGAAAGAAAAGGGCCAGGTTTTTGTCGGCATCGATGTGATCGGCGGCAATCTGACCGAGATCAACGTCACCTCCCCCACCGGCATTCAGGAGTTGGAGCGGTTTGACAGTATCAACGTCGCGGCGCGCATCTGGGAAGTGATCGAAAGCAAGCGGGGCTGAGCATGCGATTTCCGCTGGGGCTTCTTAATCTTGTGCTGCGGCTTGTGGAAAAGCGGCATCTGCGGCACGCGCGGGATTTGCCTTTGATGCGGCGGCGCTTCAAATTGCAGGCGCGGATATTTTTTCGCGACCCGCCCTTTGCGACTTATCTGCCCGGATTTTTGGAGTGGCAGGGCCACAGCGTGCCGGTTCATTGGGTGCGCGCGGGGCTAGGGCCGAAATCCGGCGGGGCCGCGCGCGATGGCGTGATTCTTTATCTGCATGGCGGCGCTTATGTGATCGGCGCGCCTGAAACCCATCGGGCGATGTTGGCGCGGTTGTCGGAGATGACCGGCCTTCAGACGGTGCTGCCGGACTATCGCCTTGCGCCAGAGCACCCGTTTCCGGCTGCGATTGAGGATGCATTGGCCGCCTATCAGGCGTTGATGGCGCGTGGCTATCGCGCCGAGCAGATTATCCTGGGCGGCGATTCTGCCGGGGGCGGCCTGTGTCTGGCGCTGCTGCATGCGATCTGCCACGGGGATTTGCCGCGCCCGGGCGGGGTTTTCGCCTTTTCGCCCTGGACCGATCTGACCCTGAGTGGGGATAGCTTGAAAACAAACGCCGCAGCCGATCCGTTTTTGCCCGCGGACCGGGTGGCAGAGTTGCGGGATACCTATCTTGCCGGGCACGATCCTGCGGACCCGCGCGCCTCGTCGCTGTTTGGGGCGTTTGATGGCGCGCCACCGGTGTTGATCCAGGTCGGGGCGAGTGAAATTCTGCTGGATGACAGCAAGCGGATAGAACAGGCGTTGCAGGCCCAGGGGGTGCAGGCGCAGTTGACGATTTGGCCGCGCGTGCCGCATGTCTGGCAGATATTTCAGGGGTGGTTGCCGCAGGCAGATCGTGCGTTGAACGAGGTTGCTGATTTTATCATCGCGCGGCTTTGAACGCCATATAATTCTACGATTTCAGCCAGTTCGATGCATCAAGCGGAAAGAAATTGCCTCGGCCAGGTGCGGGCGGGCGATGGCTTCTTCACCTGCGAGATCGGCGATGGTGCGGGCCACGCGCAATACCCGGTGATAGCCGCGCGCTGTCAGTTGGAACTTGTCAGCGGCGCGGGTCAATAAGGCGGTGCTTTCGGGGTCAAGCGCGCTGATTCGATCCAACAGCGCGCCTTCGGCATCGGCGTTGGTGTGGGCCGTTGGCTCTGCTGCGAACCGGGTTTGCTGGAGGGCGCGGGCGGCGCGCACCCGGGCCGCGACGGTTGCGGAATTGTCGCCGGTTTCGGGCAGGCTGAGGTCTTGCAGGGTGACGGGGGGCACTTCAAGCCGGATGTCAAAGCGGTCCATTAAGGGGCCGGAAACCCGGTTCATATAGTCTTCGCCGCAGACCGGTGCGCGACTGCAAGCGCGGCTGGCATCGGCCAGATGGCCGCATTTGCAGGGGTTCGCGGCGGCCACCAGCAGGAACCGGCAGGGGTAGCGGATATGGGCGTTGGCGCGCGCAACCACCACGTCGCCGGTTTCAATCGGCTGACGCAGGGTTTCCAGCACGGTGCGCGGGTATTCGGGAAACTCATCCATGAACAAAACGCCGTGATGCGCCAGCGAGATTTCGCCAGGTTTTGCACCGCGTCCGCCGCCGACAATCGCCGCCATCGAGGCGGTGTGATGCGGGGTGCGAAACGGCCGGTTGCGGGATATGCCGCCCTCGTCCAGCAACCCGGCGAGGGAATGGATCATTGAAGTTTCAAGTGCTTCCGAGGCGGTCAGCGGCGGCATGATGCCGGGCATGCGCGCGGCCAGCATGGATTTGCCGGAGCCGGGGGCACCAACCATCAGCAGGTGGTGCCGACCGGCGGCGGCGATTTCCAGTGCGCGTTTGGCGCGTTCCTGGCCTTTGACATCGGACAGGTCGCGGTCGATGGCGGGGGCTGGCACCTCGCCGGGGGTGGCCGGGGCGATGACGGCGCGACCGTTGAAATGGTTGATTGCGTCCAGCAGGCTGGGCGGGGCGATAACTTCGACGGCGTCGACCCAGGCGGCTTCGGCTCCGCAGGCTTTGGGGCATAACAGGCGGCAGTTTTCGCTGGCAGCGGTGATGGCGGCGGGCAGCGCGCCAATTACCGGCAATATGGCGCCGTCGAGGGACAATTCCCCCAGCGCCAGGGTTTGGGCGACCTCATCGGTGGGCAAAACGTCAAGGGCGGCCAGCAATGCCAGCGCGATCGGCAGGTCAAAATGTGAGCCTTCCTTGGGCAGGTCGGCGGGGGACATGTTGATGGTGATCCGCTTGGCAGGCAGGGCAATGGATAATGCCGTCAGCGCGGCGCGAACGCGTTCGCGGGCTTCGACCACCGCCTTGTCGGGCAGACCAACGATGGAAAAAGCAGGCAGGCCTGCGGTGATGGCGCATTGCACCTCGACCAGGCGGGCATCGACCCCCTGAAAGGCCACGGTATAGGACCTGGCGCGCATGTTGAACCCTTTCTGGCGTTGCAAAAAGGGTTAACGCGGCGTGGTTTATTTTTGGTAAAT
>CAYXXQ010000300.1:0-4552 GCA_964469075.1 uncultured Rhodobacter sp. | reverse complement strand
ATGATCTGATGCTGCGCTTTCAGGACGCCAAACCGCACCGTCTGGCGCTGGCGGCAGCGCAGAAAACCCAGGCGCTGCACCGGTTCGCACAGGCGTTTTTGCCGGAATATGACCGGGTGAAACAGCTGCATGGGTGGCTTGATTTTGACGATCTGATCCTGAAAGCCAAGGCCTTGCTGAGTGGCTCGGACATGGCGCAATGGGTGTTGTTCAAACTGGATGGCGGCATTGATCACATTCTGGTGGATGAGGCCCAGGATACCAGCCCCGAACAATGGGCCGTGATCGCCCGCCTGGCGGAAGAGTTTTCGGCAGGCATCGGCGCGCGCGATGTGAACCGCACGCTGTTTGTCGTTGGCGATGAAAAACAGTCGATCTATTCGTTTCAGGGCGCTGATCCGGCTGCGTTTGACCGGATGCGCGCGCATTTTGAACAGCATCTTGAAGGTGCGCAGAACCGTCTGTGGCGACGCGATCTTTTGTATTCCTTCCGATCTTCTGCGGCAGTGTTGCGCTTGGTCGATCTGGTGCTGCAAAACACCGGCGACACAGCCCTGAAAGCCGAAGTTACCCACCGCGCCTATCACGATACTCTGCCCGGCCGGGTTGATCTGTGGCCCTTCAAAGACAAGCCCGAGGCCCTTGAACGCCCTGTCTGGCACGCCCCGCTTGACGTGTTGGCCCCCAATGATCCGGCGCTGGATCTGGCCCGGCAGATCGCCGAACAGATCAAGGGCATCATCGACAGCGGCGCAAGCCTGCCAACCACCCAGGGCATGCGCCGGATTGTGCCGGGGGATTTCCTTATTCTGGTGCAGCGCCGCTTGGATCTGTTTCACGAGATTATCAAGGCCCTGAAAGACCTTCATCTGCCCGTTGCCGGGGCGGATCGTCTGCGCATCGGCGGGGAGCTGGCGGTGCGGGATTTGACAGCGCTTTTGTCCTTCATGGCCACGCCTGAGGACGATTTATCGCTGGCTTCGGTTCTGCGCTCACCCTTGTTTGGGTTCTCGGAAAGCGCGCTTTACCAACTTGCGCAACCGCGCAAAGGCTATCTTTGGCAGGCGTTGCGCGATCAGCAAAGCCGCCATTCAGACACTTTCACGATGCTGGATGATTTGCTGGGTCAGGCGGATTTCCTGCGGCCTTATGAATTGCTGGAACGCATCCTCACCCGCCATCACGGTCGCAACAATCTGATCGCCCGCCTTGGTCGTGAGGCTGAAGACGGCATCGACGCGCTGCTGTCACAAGCGATGCAGTATGAGCAGATGGAACCGCCCAGCCTGACCGGGTTTCTGGGGTGGATGTCGACCGATGAAAGCGACATCAAACGCCAGATGGACAGCCAGTCAAATGAGATCCGGGTGATGACGGTGCATGGCGCGAAGGGCCTCGAATCACCGATCGTGATCCTGCCTGACACTGCCAAACGCGGCCCCTCCCCCGAGGCGCAGATCCTGCATCTTGACGGCGAATTGCCTGCCTGGAACCTGGGCGTCAAACACAACCCGCTGCAGATCCGCGAGGCGCGTGAAGCCCGGCAGATTTTCCAACAACAGGAGCGTTTGCGCCTGCTTTACGTCGCGCTGACGCGGGCCGAAAACTGGTTGATCGTCTGCGGCGCCGGTAATCTGGGGCAGCCCGGCGAAAGCTGGTACAGCCATGTTGAGACGGCTTTGGAACAGGCGGGTGCTGGTGGGTGTGATTTTCAGGGTCTGGAAATCCAGCGCTATCAGCCCTTCCCCTGGGAAGGTGCCGCGCAGGCCGAGGCCGCGATGCCGTCCCCGACTGCGCTAACCCTGCCCGACTGGGCGCGTCAGCCAACCCCGAAGGTTGCGACAATTGAAAAGCCGCTGAACCCTTCGGACCTTGGCGGCGCCAAAATCGTTGCGGGGGCATATGGCGGCCAGATGGAAGCGGCAGCGTTGCGGCATGGTCGGTTGATCCATTTGCTGTTGGAGCATTTGCCTGGGGTCACGCCCCAAGACCGGCAGGCATTGGCTGGGCGCGTGTTGGCGGCAGGTGATGATCCGGTGGAATCACATGAAATCAATAGCTTGCTGGTCGAAGTTACAGCAATACTTGATGATCCGTCACTGGCCTTCCTGTTTCAACCCGGCACATTGGCCGAGGTCGCGATCACTGCCGAGGCACAAGACATGCCGATAATCGGTGTGATCGACCGTCTAATTGTTGAGGAAAACCAAGTGCTTGCGGTTGACTATAAAACCAATGCCGCAACCCCGGCACAGGTTGGGGACACGCCCGAAGGCCTTTTGCGCCAAATGGGGGCTTACCGCGCCGTCCTGGCGCGGATTTACCCGGACCGGGACATCAAAACCGCAATCCTTTGGACAAAAACCGCCGATTTGATGCCCTTGCCACAAGATATCGTGACTGCGGCCTTTGCGCGTGCCCCAACATCTTGACGCGGTCATGGGCGCTACTTAGGTTGCGCCTAGTTCAAACAGATACGGTCAGGAGGCCGCGATATGGCAACAGTAACTGTCACCGATGCAACATTCGATGAAGAAGTCAAAAACTCGGACATCCCGGTGGTCGTGGATTTCTGGGCAGAATGGTGTGGCCCTTGCAAAATGATCGGCCCGGCTTTGGAAGAATTGTCCGAAGAATATGCCGGTAAAATCAAGATCGCCAAGGTCAATGTCGACGACAACCCGAACTCACCCATGACTTTGGGCGTCCGCGGCATCCCCGCATTGTTCATGTTCAAAGATGGTGAGGTCGTGTCCAACAAGACGGGTGCTGCCCCAAAATCGGTGCTGGAAGACTGGATCAAAGGCGCGGTCTGACGCGCCTGACAGATAGACGAAAGGGCGTACTGTGGGGCGCCCTTTTTGTTTGGGGTGGTGATTTTTGACAGCGGCTTGCCAGAAACAAGCCCTACCCGTTTTCCCGCAGCACATTGCCCGCCAGGTAAAGTGAGCCGCAGATCAGGATGCGGGCGGTTGGGTCGGTTTTGGCGAGGTGATGCACGGCTGCCAGAACGCCCGATGCGTCGCTGGCTTTGAAGCCTGCGTTCAGCGCAGCAGCTACGGTTTCTGAGGCTGGCAGCGTTGCCGTTTCACCGGGGATCGAAACGCCTTGCAGGGTTTCGGCCAAGGGGGCCAGTGGTTTCAGATATCCGGCGATGTCCTTGGTGTTCAGCATGCCGCAGATCAGGTGGAGGGGGCGGTTTGGCAGGCGGGTCAATGCCTCGGCAATGGCTTCACCGCAGGCGGCGTTGTGACCACCGTCGAGCCATATTTCGGCCTTGGGCGCGGCCTCGGTCAAAGGGCCGTGGCGCAGGCGTTGCATCCTTGCGGGCCAGTCAGCGCGGGTGATTGCGGCCTCGCACACCGCCTCGGCAAATCCAAGATGCCGCAGGGCGGCGATGCTGGCCCCGGCGTTTTGCACCTGATGCGCGCCGATCAGATTGGGCAGGGGCAGGTCCAGCAGACCGGCCTCGTCCTGATAGACAAGGCGTCCGTTTTCTTCGCCGACATGCCAGTGCTGGCCGTAAACCAGCAGGGGTGCTCCGATACGGGCGGCTCGCGCCTCGATCACCGCGAGGGCGTCGTCGGTTTGCGGGGCGACCACGCAGGTCACGCCGGGTTTCAGGATACCGGCCTTTTCACCGGCGATTTCCGCCACGGTGTTGCCCAGAAATTGCGGGTGATCAAACGATACCGGGGTGATCACCGTCAGCGCCGGTGTGTCGATCACGTTGGTGGCATCCAGCCGCCCGCCAAGGCCGACCTCAAGCAAGGTGTAATCGGCCTCGGTCCGGGCAAAGGCCAGAAAGGCAGCAACCGTGGTGATTTCGAAATAAGTGATCGGCACGCCGCCATTGGCGACCTCGCATTCCTCAAGCACCGCTTGCAGGTCGGGTTCGGAAATCAGTTCGCCCGCCACCCGGATGCGTTCGTGAAACCGGGCCAGATGCGGGCTGGTATAGGCATGCACACGCTTGCCGGCGCTTTCCAGCCCAGCACGCAGCATCGCCTGGGTCGAGCCTTTGCCGTTGGTGCCGGCGATATGGATGACCGGCGGTAAAGCGCGTTCGGGGTGGTCAAGCGCGACCAACAGCCGCCAAACCCGATCCAACGTCAGGTCGATGATCTTGGGGTGGAGGGACATCAACCGTTCAAGGATGATGTCAGAACCGGGGGCCGTCACGCTTTGGCGTCCCCCTTGGCCGGGGTTTCCGGTGCCGCTTCGTCCTGATCCGGGGCTTCAAGGGCTGGGATGCCGGGGCTTGGCAGATCGCCTTTGATCGCAGGCGTCTGGCGCATCAGCATCCGGCAAACCGTGATCAGGGTCTCGCGCATGTCCTTGCGTTCGACCACGCTATCAAGCATGCCGTGGTCCAGCAGGTATTCGGCCCGCTGAAACCCGTCGGGCAGTTTTTCGCGGATCGTCTGTTCAATTACCCGTGCCCCGGCAAAACCGATCAGCGCGTTGGGTTCGGCGATATGGATATCGCCCAGCATCGCATAGCTGGCGGTCACGCCGCCGGTGGTCGGATGGGTCAGCACGACGATATAGG
>CAYXXQ010000299.1:0-4565 GCA_964469075.1 uncultured Rhodobacter sp. | reverse complement strand
CCCGTCCATTCGGGCTGAGGAGGGGCAGGATGACAGACCAGCAAAATTTCGATGCGATCGTCATTGGCGCGGGCCATAACGGCCTGACGGCGGCTGCGACCCTGGCCAGGAAAGGTCACCGGGTTTGCGTGGTGGAACGCAGTGACAGTCCCGGCGGCATGGCGAAAAACTGCGAACTTGCGCCGGGCCTGATGGCCCCGGAGCTGGCGCATCTGCTTTATAATCTTAACGACAAAGTCGCGCGCGATCTTGGCCTTGGCTACAGCATTCCGCTTCAGACCCGCGATTTGCCCAGCGTGTCACTTGCCGCCGATGGCAGGCATGTGGTGATCCGGGGTGGGGTGGCGACCCTCAGCGATGGCAGCGCGCACCCGCAAGCGGCTTCGTTTGCGGGCCTGCACGCGCGGTTGGTAAAATTTGCGGCGATCCTGGGCCGGATGTCGGCCCAATCGCCGCCAAAACTCAGCGGTGGGTTGACGGATCTGGCGGCCCTGTCCGAACTGGGCATGCTGGCGCGGCTGGGACTTGATCTGAAACTTGCGGGCAAGACCGAAATGCGGGAGTTCCTGCGCATCCTGTTGTCAAACATCTATGACGTGCTGCTCGATGAAATGCCCGACGGGCCGCTTGCGGGTGCGCTGGCTGCGGATGCGGTGCGCGGGGCTTATGCCGGGCCGCGCTCCCCCGGGACGGTGTTTTCGCTGATGTATCGCTATGGCAATGGCTGCGTGCCAAAGCTGGCGCTGGGCGGTATGGGTGCTGTGACGCAGGCCTTTGAACAGGCCGCCCGCAAAGCCGGGTGCGAGATCCGCTGCGGTTCGGGCGTCGCGAAGGTGTTGGTTGAAGGTGACCGCGTCACGGGCGTCACGCTTGAAGATGGCAGTAAGCTGTCGGCAAAGGCGGTTTTGTCTAGTGCCGGGCCGATGCAGACGCTGCAAATGACCGGCCCCGCGCATTTTGATGTCGAAACCACCCGGCGGCTGCGAAATTTGCGCTGCAAAGGCACGGTCGCCAAGGTTAACCTGGTGCTCAGCGGCACCCCAGAATTCACTGGCCTGTCCAAGGAGCTGACAGCAGGCCGATTGCTGATCGCGCCCTCGGCTGACTATGTTGAACTGGCTTTCAACCCCGCAAAATACGGCGAAATGCCAACCGATCCGGTGATCGAAATGCTCCTGCCCGGCCTGACCGATCCAAACCCGGCGGCCAAGGGCCAGCAGGTGTTGTCAGCAGTTGTCAGCTATGTGCCTCCCAATCCCAAATCCGGCTGGACGAAAGCTGCGCGCACGGCCCTGACCAAAACCGTGCTGGCAACCCTGGAACACTACGCCCCCGGAATTGGCGGGCTTGTGACCCATAGCCAAACCCTGACCCCGGCGGATATTCAAGACCGCACCGGCGCGCCGGGCGGGCATTGGCACCATGCGGAAATGGGGCTCGACCAGATCCTGAACATCCGCCCTGTCAACGGCATGGGGCGCTATGCGATGGGGGTTAACGGGCTTTATCTTTGCGGTGCCTCGGCCCATCCCGGCGGTGATATCACCGGCGCACCGGGACGCAACGCCGCGCTGCAATTGCTGAAAGACGGGGGTGTGTGATGGCCCGAAAAGCAACAAAACCCGGTGTGCCACAAGTGCCGATTGGCCTGATCCCAACACCGTTTCAACCCCGGCTTGAAGCCCAGAGCCGCGCCAAAAGCTGGACTGGTTGGGCCGGCTACATCTCTCCCCTTGTGCTTGACACGGTGGAGTTTGAGTATTTCGCAATCCGCAATCAGGCGACGCTGTTTGACATCTCGCCGATGCACAAATACCGCATCACCGGCCCTGATGCGCAAGCAATGCTGAACCGTCTGGTGACCCGTGATGTCGCCAAGATCAGGGACGGGCGGGTCGGCTATGTGATGTGGTGCGATGAAGAAGGAATGCTGATCGACGACGGCACGCTGTTTCGCTTCACCGAAAGTGATTTCCGCCTGTGCTGCCAGGAGCCGATGTTTAGTTGGCTGCTGGATGCGGCCTGGGGCTTTGACGTTGCTGTGACCGACGAAAGCCACAGCATCGCGGCCCTGTCGTTGCAGGGCCCGACCAGCTTTTCGGTGCTTCAGACGGCCGGTTTCGCAACCATCGCCGACATGAAACCTTTTGACTGGCGCGAGGTCGCGCCTGACATCTGGATTTCCCGCACCGGGTTTACCGGCGATCTTGGCTATGAGCTTTGGCTGCCCAACGACCAGGCGCTTGATCTCTGGGACAGGCTATGGGCCGCTGGTGCCGATTTCGGCCTGCGTGCAATCGGGTTTGAAGCGCTGAACCTGACCCGGATCGAGGCGGGCTATATCGCCGCCGGGATTGATTTTCAGCCGGTGCAGGCGGCTATGCGCCTAGGCCGTGGCCGCAGTCCGCTTGAGCTGGGCTTTGCGCGGCTGGTTGATTTCAACAAAGGCCATTTCAACGGCCGCCGCGCCTTGTTGGCGCAACGCCAGTCCGGCCTGCGCCATCACCTCGTGCGGATTGATATCGGCGGTTTCAAGCCCGCTGACGGCGCTTTGCTATACCACAAGAAAAAGCGCGAGGTCGGGCATGTGACCTCGGGCATCTGGTCGCCGACGGCCAAATGCAACATTGCCCTGGCCGAGTTCAAGGCCCCCTTCGGTATCGGCATAACCGACGATCTGTGGGCTGAAATTTATGTCAATGAAGAAGGCCAGTGGGACAAGCGCCTGGTGCCAGTGTGCGTTCAAACCGCGCCGTTCTTTTCCAACCCTAGGGCGCGCGCAACGCCGCCCAACCCCTTTTGACCCGACGGAGATCCCATGAAAGCCGTGACCCTTTCTAACGAACCCAGCCTTGAAACCCTGCATGAATGGGATCGCACCCACCAGATCCACCCCTGGGCGGCGATGGATGACTGGCAGGGCTATGACAACATGATGATTGACCGCGCCGAGGGGATTTACCTGTGGGACGGCACCGGCAAGCGGTTCATCGACGGGCCGGCGGGCATGTGGTGCGTGCAAATCGGCTATGGCCGCGAAGAAATGGCGCAGGCGATTGCCGATCAGGTGCGCAAGCTGCCCTATACCTCGCCGTTCACCAACACCACCGAACCTTCCTCGGTGCTGGCGAAATGGCTGGCCGAAGCCGCACCCGGCGATCTGAACAATGTTTTTTTCACCACCGGCGGTTCAACTGCGGTCGATACCGCGTTGCGCACCATGCATTTCATGAACAACCGGCGCGGCATGCCGGACAAGAAAATCGTGATTGCGCGCGAAAAAGGCTATCACGGGTCAACTTATCTGGCGCATTCCGTAACCGGGAAAGAGCGTGACAAGAACCAGTTTGACGTTGAAAGCCGCCTGGTGCGGTTTTTGCCCGATGTGAACCCCTATCGCCGCCCCGAGGGGATGAGTGTCGAGGATTGGTGCGATGAAAAGGTCGGTGATCTGGAACGCATGATCGAAAAGACCGGAGCCGAGCTTATCGGCGCCTTCATCGCCGAACCGATTCTCAGTTCAGGCGGGGTGATCGTGCCGCCGCCTGGCTATCACAAACGCACCTTTGATATATGTCGGGCCAATGATATCCTTTATATCTCGGACGAAGTTGTCACCGGTTTTGGCCGTCTGGGGCATTGGTTCAGCTCAGAAAACGTGTTTGGCATTCAGCCGGATATGATCACATGCGCGAAGGGCCTGACCTCGGGCTATTTGCCACTGGGGGCCTGCCTTATCTCAGACAGGGTGATGGAAATCTGCGCTGACCCGGATGATCCCGTTTCGTTTTCAAATGGATATACATATTCTGCCCATCCGGTGTCCTGCGTCGCAGCCCTGAAAAATATCGAGATTATAGAGCGTGAAAATATCCTTGCGCATGTCCGTGAAATTACGCCGCATTTCCAGCAACGCTTGCAGGATTTGCGCAAATTCGCAGTCGTGGGCGACGCGCGGGGCATGGGGTTGCTAGGCTGTATCGAAGGCCGTGCTGACGATCTGGAGGCCGAGCGGAAGTTAGGCCAGATGATTGACGATGCCTGCGAAGACCTTGGCCTATTGGTGCGACCGATGATCAATATGGCGGTGTTTTCGCCGCCCCTGATCATCACCCATACCGAGATTGATGAAATGTTCGATATTCTTGAAACCGCGTTGGCGCGGGTTGAAGAACAGCTGAAAGGTTAGGCGGGGTTCTGCCGTTACTTCCGTTAGTTTGCTTGAGCGCTTAAATAATTCTTGAGTCGCGCAGGCTTCTTGCCTAGCCTTTCCGAAGTCATGGCTGTGACGCGATGCAGTCGGGCCAATATAAAACCAAACCAGGGAGATATACATGAACAACTACATCAAGGCGACAGGCCTGCTTGCCAGTGCTCTGACCCTGACTGCCGGGGTTACACTGGCGGCGGACGCGGAACTGACCGTGTTTGACTGGGCCGGGTATGAAGACCCCGAATTTTACACCAGCTACACGGCAAAACACGGCGACGCGCCGACATATGCCTTTTTCGGCGACGAAGAAGAAGCCTTCCAGAAACTGCGAGCGGGCTTTAAGGCGGATGCG
>CAYXXQ010000298.1:0-4581 GCA_964469075.1 uncultured Rhodobacter sp. | reverse complement strand
AGCCCGATCAAATTGATTCGAATTGCGCCGAAATCCCGGAAATCCCCCGAATTCGGTACCACCTGGATTAATTTGGACAGCAGAAGCCAGTTGGCTTAGCCTCACCTGACCAAACCGGGGGCATCACGTGCAGTTTGATTTTTTTGACGCGGGCGAAGGCCCAGCACTTTTGTTTTTGCCGGGCAGTTACAGCAGCGCCAGCGCCTGGAAGGGCATACTGGGCCACCTCACCGGATCATACCGCACGATCACAACCAGCCTACCCGGTTACGGTGAGACACCGGAAACCCGCACCGGCGACAATGGCGATCTGACCGCAGCTTTGGACTTCGTTGCCAATCTGGTTGAAAGGATCGGCAGCCCTGTGCATCTGGTCGGTCATTCCTATGGTGGCTTCACGGCAATTGCCGCATCGCTGACGGGCAAGGTAGCCCCGCTGAGCCTTATGACCTTTGAAGGCAATCCGATTTATTCCAGACTTGGCGACCGCCCCTTTGACTGGAGGCCCGATGTCGATGACATGAAAGCCCGCTTTACCGAGGCCGTTATGTCGGGCCACCCCGATGCCGCCGAAATCATCATAGATTTTTGGGGATCTGCGGGTTTGTTCAAATCTATGCCTGCCGGGTTTCAAGCGTTTTGCCGCTCAAAAGCCGCAACCAACCTGCGCGATTGGCAGACCGCCGCCTGGTTCACGCCCGATTTCAGTGCGTTTTCCCAGTTGACCATGCCCTGCACGATCGCACGCGGCGAACTGGCCAACCGCGCGATCATAGATGTGTCGGACAATATCGTCGCCAACGCCCCGAACGCGTGTCTTTATATCGAACCCGGGGCCGGGCATTTCCTGACTTCAAGTCACCCGGCAGAATGCGCGGCTGTAATCGACAAGCACATGCAGCAGTTTACCGGCCCGCTTTCTTAAGCGATGTCGCGTGCAATCAACTCTTTGGCGATGGCTGCATAGCTGTCGGAAATCGGCCCATCGCCCAAGGCAATCGGCGTGCCTTCGTCGCCCGACAACCGCACAGCAATATCCAGCGGGATTTCCCCGAGGAACGGCAGTCCAAGCTTTTCGGCCTCGGCTTTGGCGCCGCCATGTCCGAAGATGTGATCGACATTGCCGCATTTCGGGCAGACATACATCGACATGTTTTCGATCATGCCCAGAACCGGCACCTTGGTCTTTTCAAACATGTTCATCGCCTTGCGCGCATCCAACAGCGCGATGTCTTGCGGGGTTGAGACCACAATCGCGCCGGTGACATGGGTTTTCTGCGCCAGGCTAAGTTGCACGTCGCCAGTCCCAGGTGGCAGATCGACGATCAACACGTCCAGTTCACCCCATCGGACCTGCCCCAGCAATTGCTGCAACGCGCCCATCAGCATCGGGCCACGCCAGACAACGGCCTCGTCCTCTTTCAGCATCAGACCCATCGAGATGAAGGTGACGCCGTGCTTTTGCAGCGGAATGATTTCCTTACCATCTGGTGAAGCCGGGCGTTTGTTCAGCCCCATCATCCGGTGCTGGCTAGGGCCGTAAATGTCGGCATCCAGCAGCCCAACCCGTCGCCCTTGCCGCGCCAAAGCCACCGCCAGATTGCTGGAAACGGTGGATTTCCCCACCCCGCCCTTGCCGGATGCAATCGCCAGAATGCGGTCAACGCCGCTGACTTTTTCCGGCCCGGCCTGGGGTTTGGGATGACCGCCGATTTTCAGGTTTGGCGGGGTTGGTGCGGATTTCGGGTCGGCCACATGGGCCGTCAGAATGACGGTGGCTGCGGATACTCCGGGCAACCCTTTGACCATCGCCTCGGCCGCGGCGCGCACCGGTTCCATTGCCGGGCCTTTGTCGGCCGGCACTTCCAGCACGAAACGCACAGCCCCATCGGTGATATCAAGCGCGCGTACCATGTCGCGCGACACCAGATCGCCGCCTTCAGGCAACGTAATGCGTTTCAAGCCGTCCAGAACCTGGTCTTTCGTCACAGACATTTGCGCCGCCTTCATTTCTTGCATGGGTGTCCGCGATGGACGTCAGGCTTTACATTGTGTAAATCGCGGCCTGTGACAAGGCCCGCTCCGGCTTTTTCAGGGAATCGCATGGAAACTCTGCTGCATGCATGGCAATTGATGGTCGGTTTTGACCCGGATCTGATGCAAATCGTCGGCCTGTCGCTGTCGGTCAGCCTGACCGCGACTGCCCTAGCGGCCCTGATCGGAATTCCGCTGGGGGCGGTTCTGGCGATCTGGTCTTTCCCGGGTCGTGGCCTGTTGGTGGTACTGTCAACCTCGCTGATGGCGCTGCCGCCGGTGGTGGTTGGCCTCGCGGTCTATCTGTTGCTGTCCCGCGCGGGGCCATTGGGCGCACTTGGCCTTTTGTTCACGCCGGGTGCGATGATCATCGCCCAGACGATCCTGATCACCCCGATCATTCTGGCCCTGACGCGTGAGGCGGTTTTGCCGCTGTGCCGAGAATATGACAATCTGCTGCTATCGGTAGATGCCGGGCCTGGGCTGAAACTGACAACCCTGATTTGGGATGCGCGGTTTGGCGTGTTAACCGCGTTTTTGGCTGGCTTTGGCCGTGCCTTGGCCGAGGTAGGGGCAGTGCTCATCGTTGGGGGCAATATCAGCGGGCTGACGCGGGTGATGACGACGACGATTGCGCTGGAAACCTCCAAAGGCAATCTGGAGCTAGCGATGGCGCTTGGCACCATCCTTCTGGCCATCGCGATCTCGGTGAATGCCGCCATCCACGCGCTTGGCCGGATCGGTCGGCGCTATGAGGTCACACGGTGAGCCATCCGATCCTGACCTTCAGCCAAGTTGAAATCCACGTTCCCGGCAATCACCTGCTTGGGCCGATCACTGCGCAGATCGACAGCCCCGGCATCACGGTGATCATGGGGCCGAACGGAGCTGGCAAAAGCTTGTTTCTGTCGGCGGCACATGGTCTTTTGGGGCGGCATCAGGGGCAGGTCACCTGGAACGGGGCTGCGGCCACCGCGACGCGCGGGCGACGGGGGTTTGTGTTTCAGACCACGCCGATTTTACGCCGCTCGGTGGCGGGAAATATCGCCTTTCCGCTGGTGGCCCAGAAAATCCCACGACAGGACCGCGCTGCGCGGATTGCCCGCGCCTTGCAGGACGCACGGCTTGACGGGCTGGCACGCCAGCCTGCGGCGGCCCTGTCCGGCGGTGAAAGGCGGCGGCTGGACCTGGCCCGGGCGATGGTGACCTCCCCCGAGGCCGTGCTGCTGGATGAGCCTGCGGCAAACCTTGACCCCGCCTCCACCGCCGAGCTTGAGAAAAGCTTGCGGGCGATTTCAGCTGCTGGCGTCAAGATCCTGCTATCGACCCATGACGTGGCCCAGGCGCGGCGTTTGGCCGATGAAATCCTGTTCATTGACGGCGGACAGTTGGTGGAACAAGCCAGGGCCGCGCGTTTCTTTGAAGCCCCGGCAAGCCCCGCCGCGCGAAAATATCTGCGGGGTGAGTTATGAAATGGCTGATCCCTGCACTTGCGCTTTTGTGGTCGCCTTTTGCCCACGCTGGCCCTGATTTCATCACCCTGGCCTCGACCACATCAACGCAGAATTCAGGCCTGTTGGCAGCGATCCTGCCGCAATTCACCGCCAAGACCGGCATCACCGTCAGGGTCGTCGCTGTCGGCACCGGGCAAGCGCTGCGGATCGCGCGCAACGGCGATGCGGATGCGTTGCTGGTGCATCACCGTGCTTCAGAAAACGCTTTTGTTACGGAAGGTTACGGCTTGATCCGTCATGATGTGATGTATAATGATTTCATCCTGGTCGGCCCGGCAAATGACCCGGCCGGGATCGCCACCGCACCCACCGCCGCCGCGGCTTTTCGCAGGATCGCCGCCCTCAAAGCCCTGTTTGCATCGCGCGGCGACGACAGCGGCACCCACAAGAAAGAGCTGGAGCTTTGGGCGACAGCAGGGTTGACGCCAAATGGCCCTTGGTATCTGGAAACCGGATCGGGCATGGGGGCAACGCTTAATCTGGCGGCAGCCAAGAACAGCTATGCGCTGACCGACCGGGGCACCTGGATCACTTTTGGCAACAAGGGCGAACTGGCGATGCTATTCAAGGGCGACCCGGCCCTTTTCAATCCTTACGCCATGATCGTCGTGAACCCGGCGCGCCATCCGCATGTCAAAGTGGCGCAGGCGCAGCAGCTTACCGATTGGCTGTTGTCTGAAGAAGGCCAGCAAGCCATCGGCGATTATCGCATCAACGGATTTCAGGCCTTCTGCCCGAATGCCGATGGTCTTGCCGATAAGATCGCAGATCGCCGGGCCTGCCCTGTCGGAAAAGACTAGCTTAACCGCATAAGACATGCACAAAACGCATATCGGTTTTGCGGAAAACCCGGATTGTCACCGGCTGTCAAAGGACTAAGTACCGCTCCAGACGACATGACGAAACGGATGGAAAAGACAATGGCATACGCAATTTCAGGCCCTTCGGCCCATAACGGAATTTATCTCAGCCTTCTGGCTGTGACCCGCAAGTTCAACGAAAAACGGGCCGAGCGCCGGGCATACCGCCTGAC
>CAYXXQ010000297.1:0-4582 GCA_964469075.1 uncultured Rhodobacter sp. | reverse complement strand
GGCGTCAGAAACGGCAGATCGCCCGGATCCACCGCCCCCCACAGCGCGCATTCCAGCAGCAGCGGCGCCAGATCAGCCGCCTCGATCTCGGCCGGCGGAAAGGCGGCCAGCGCGCCTTCCTCTCCTTTGGTCCACAATCGGTAACACAGGCCCGGTGCCAGCCGCCCGGCCCGGCCTTGCCGCTGGATCGCCTCAGCCCGGGTCACACGTTCCGTCACCAGCCGCGACATGCCGGAGGCCGGGTCAAACCGCGCCCGCCGCGCCCGCCCGCCGTCAACCACAACCGTGATGCCGTCTATGGTTAACGAGGTTTCGGCGATCGAGGTCGCCAAGACGATCTTGCGCCCCTGTTTGATCGGCGCAATCGCCGCCCGCTGCGCCTTGAAATCAAGCGCGCCAAACAGCGCAAACAAGGCAACATCGCCGGGCAGGTGCGGTTTCAGCAGTCCTTCCAGCCGCCGAATTTCGCCCTCCCCCGGCAGAAAAACCAGCAGGCTTCCACGGGCCTCAGCCAGCGCCAGCAACACCAGATCGCACATCGCCGCCTCAAATCGCGGCCGACGCTGACCGGGCTGCGACCACGGCCGATCCAGCCAGCGCGTTTCCACCGCAAAGCTGCGCCCCTCCGAGGTGACAACCGGCGCGTCGCCCATCAGCCTGGCCACAGGTGTGGCCTCAAGGGTTGCCGACATCACCAGCAGCACCAGGTTATCGCGCAGGGCCTCGCGGATTTCAAGGCACAGGGCCAGCCCCAGATCGGCCTGCAAGGACCGCTCATGAAACTCGTCAAAAATCACCGCTCCGATGCCGGTCAGTTCCGGGTCGGACTGGATCATCCGGGTCAGAATACCCTCGGTCACAACCTCGATCCGGGTCGCGGCACTGGTCTTGCTGTCGCCCCGTATGCGATAGCCGACGGTCTGCCCGACCGATTGACCCAAGGTTTCGGCCATCCGTTCGGCCGCGGCCCTTGCGGCCAGGCGGCGCGGCTCCAACATCAGAATGCGGCCTGTTACCAGCCCCGCCTCCAGCAGCGCCAGCGGCACAAGCGTGGTTTTCCCGGCCCCTGGCGGTGCCTGCAACACCGCCTGCCGCCGCAGCTTCAGCGTGGCCAGCAATTCGGGCAAAACGTCTTCTATTGGCAGGCGACTGATCACGGGAACGGGCCTTGGCACAGGGGCGATACCTGCGACATCTACCACCCAAACCACGGATTTGAACAGGGGCTGAGGCTGGACAAGCCGCGCCAAAAAAGGGCACAACCGCGCCAAACGTAAGATACGCCAACCACGAGGGATGCCTTGCCCCAGATAGACGCCCTAGCCCAGGACATCCTGTCCGGTCAGCGACGCGCCCTGGCCCGCGCCATCACGCTGGTCGAAAGCACCCGCGCCGATCACCGCGCCCGCGCCGTGGCGCTGCTGGAAACCTTGCGGCAATCCGGCCCGAAACAGGCGCTGCGCATCGGCCTTTCGGGCACGCCCGGCGTCGGCAAATCCACCTTTACCGAGGCATTCGGCATGATGCTGATCGCCCGGGGCCTAAAGGTCGCGGTGCTGGCGGTCGATCCCAGTTCGGCCCGTTCCGGTGGCTCGATCTTAGGCGACAAGACCCGGATGGAACGTCTAAGCCGCGAGGCCAACGCCTTCATCCGCCCCTCGCCCAGCCGAACCGCCCTTGGCGGGGTCGCACGCCGCACCCGTGAGGCCGTGGCGCTGTGCGAGGCCGCCGGTTTTGACATCATCCTGATCGAAACCGTCGGCGTCGGCCAATCCGAAACGATGGTCGCCGACATGTCCGACATCTTCCTTTTGCTGCTGGCCCCTGCCGGCGGGG
This sequence comes from uncultured Rhodobacter sp., assembly GCA_964469075.1. Classification (GTDB taxonomy): domain Bacteria; phylum Pseudomonadota; class Alphaproteobacteria; order Rhodobacterales; family Rhodobacteraceae; genus UBA5972. The sequence goes on along the minus strand of CAYXXQ010000297.1, from coordinate 2,746 downwards.
ACGAGTTGCAGGGCGTCAAACGCGGCATCATGGAAATCGCTGACATTATCTTGGTGAACAAAGCCGATGGAGAGTTGAAGCCGACCGCAATGCGCACCTGCGCCGACTACGCCGGGGCCCTGCGCCTGCTGCGCAAACGCCCACAAGATCCCGAAGACTACCCCACCGCAATGCCGGTCTCCGCCGTCACCGGTGACGGGTTGGAAGAGGCCTGGGAAAAAATCAAAGCGCTGACCGACTGGCGTCAGGAAAACGGCTTCTGGGCCCGCACCCGCGCCGCACAGGCCGAGGTCTGGTTTCTGGACGAAGTTCGCCAGGGCGTCCTGGCCCAGCTTGAGGCCAACCCCAGCATCCGGCAATTAAGGGTTGACCTGGCAGCGCGTGTTTTGGCAGGCAAAATCAGCCCCGAACACGCCGCCCAACAGGTGCTGGCGGCGCTGTAGTTTCGGAAGCGGCGTCGTATATCAAACGCAATGCTTGGTGCGTTTGCGCAGGCGGGGGCATGCCAGCGACGTGCTAAAACACGCACGCTTCAACCGGCGGTCAAATGCAGGCTATCCGGAAAACCCTTGCCCCTCTAAAACTTCAAGGGCGAGCCGAACGAGGCCTGAAAGTATCAGGATGGAAACACCGACCGCCATCACGCGTTTTCCGAAACGACCAATGCGTGACTTGCCCGCGCGAAGGATATCGTCGTTTATAGGTGCCATTCCTTGATGTTAGGGTATCGAATGGTTTTCAATGTATTTTCGAAATGACAGGTTCGGCAAAATCACGGAAAGCAAAAGGCAGATGAAACCGAGCCAACTTAATAAAAACCCAATCACCGCTGCGACATAGACTATGTCCCTCATCACGTCTGCCCCTTGCTGCACACCCTTCGTTAACCAATGATCCCCACCGCCGATCTAACGATTCAAACTCAGTATGCGGTTGTTCGTCGGCTACCAATGTTTCCACACTCAAAGGCAATCACAGGGTCACCAAGGCTCTCAAAGTCGGGTTCGACACCAAGTCCGGGTGTGTCGTGGCAATCCAGTCGCCCATCTGATGTTGGCGGCGCCAGCGTACCCGTCGGCCCGGTATGATAGGCAAGCAAATCGGTTGTATTGAACAATAGTTCCGCAGGTGTGGACGCTGCGAAATGTGACACCGCTGCCGATACGATCTCGCCACCCATCATGCATTCAGCGGCGACTTTTATCCCGTGATCGGCAAAGTAATCGCGAATTCTGCGCACCTTGGTCAGCCCGCCGATGCGCGACATCTTCACACAAACGACGTCAGCGATCAAATCGCGTGTCAATCGTTCGGCCATCGACTGATCGGTTACAAGCTCATCAAGTTTCATCGACAGGTTGGTGCGCGCGCACATGCAAACACGCTTCGTAGGTCAGGCAGGGCTGCTCGATCATGACATCAAGATCATCGACCGCCCGCACCACTTTCAATGCATCATGAAGCGTCCACCGGCAATTTGCATCGGCATAAACAACCTCTCCGGATTGGGCGAGCCCCGCCGCAACGCGGATAAGCTCGATATCGGTTTCACAAGGGGCTGCATAGCAGACATTGGCCAGCGCGGGATCAATACCAGTATCTCCGCATTGCGGACCTCGATACCACCGCAGTTGGTAACAGCTTCTCGCCCCGACCGCCTCGCGGCAAAGACAAAGCGGGGTCTCAACGCCAAGAAACCTCGGACCGCTCATATATCGTCCCCCAGCTTGTAACACCACAACGGGGGCAGTTCCAGGTATCGCTCATATTCCGCGTTGCGTGACGTTCCGGGCTTTTGTTTCCCGGCCAAATGCCTATAACAATTCCACCGCGACTCTCTTGACGGCCCTTTGATCTGCGCCTAAAGAGACGGCTCGAAATTCAGGTGTGTCACATGGTGGCGCGCCACCCCTGTATGAACCCAAGGACGATCCATATGTCTCGCCGTTGTGAACTGACTGGTAAAGGCGTGATGGTTGGCAACAATGTCAGCCACGCCAATAACAAAACCAAACGCCGCTTTCTGCCGAACCTGAACGATGTGACGCTGGCCTCCGAAACGCTTGGCCGCGCGTTCAAATTCCGCATTTCGGCAGCTGCTCTGCGCACGGTCGATCACCGTGGCGGTCTGGACGCGTTTTTGGCCAAAGCCAAGGACGCTGAACTGTCGACCAGCGCGCTGAAAGTCAAAAAGGATATTGCAAAGGCCCAGGCTGCCGCCTGATCTGCCCTTGCTTGTGATTGACAGCGGCCCTGCCAGCAATGGCGGGGCCGCTTCATTTTGTCTTATGCCCGCGCAGCACAGGGCGGCTTAGATATCTGACATGACCCGCGCCCGCCCCATAGTCTCGGCCCTTCTCAGCCTGCTGCTGGTGTTCACCAGCGTGGCCACAGCCGAATCGCGGGCCACAACCGGCCCGGTGTTTTCGCTGGTGATCTGTTCTGACGGTGGCGTGCGCACGATCAATGTCGATGGCCAGGGCAATCCGGTCAGGATGGCGCATGGTTGCCTTGATTGCTGCCTTGTTGCCTTTGATCTGCCCGCCACCAACCCCGGCCTGACCCACCTGCCACGGCTTGAAAGCCGCCTTGCGATCCTGCGTGATCTGGCGCCGCAGGTTACGCCAACCCCCGGCCGCCCCAACAGCCGCGCGCCGCCTGTACCAACGATTTGAACCCTAAAACCCAAATTCAAATCCGACTTACAGGAGACATCCATGTCTTTCACTTTCGCAACCTTTCGCGC
>CAYXXQ010000296.1:0-4583 GCA_964469075.1 uncultured Rhodobacter sp. | reverse complement strand
AGATCGGCCCCGACCTTGTTCAGCAGCGTCATCGAGCCGATCATCTCGGCGTAATCCGCACCCGACAGCATCCCGCGCCGATACGCCGCCGAATAAAGCCCGACGCCAAGTCCCTTGGTCAGGATCAGCGCATCGCCCGCCTGCGCGGTATCATTCTTGCGAATACGCCCCTCGGGCGCGATACCGATGGCGACCAGACCATAGATCGGTTCGGCAGAATCAATCGAATGCCCACCGGCAATCGGAATGCCTGCTGCCGCGCAAACCTCGGCCCCGCCATCCAATATCGCCTTGGTATCGGCGACCGAGACCTTGCCCAAAGGCATCCCCAACAGCGCCAGCGCCATAATCGGGGTGCCGCCCATCGCATAGATATCCGACAAGGCATTCGCCGCCGCCACCCGGCCGAAATCGCGGGGATCGTCCACCATCGGCATGAAGAAATCGGTGGTAGCGATGATGCAGGTGCCATCCTCCAGCCGCCAAACCGCCGCGTCATCACTGGCGGCATTGCCAACCAGAAGTTGCGGGAAAACCGCAGCGGCGGGGTTGGCGGCGATCAACTCGCGCAGCACTTCGGGCGACAATTTGCAACCGCAGCCGCCACCATGGGCAAGCTGGGTCAGGCGGGGGTTTTGCGGTTTTTCGGTCATGTCGCCCCCTACCCCGCTATTCCAGCAAGGTCAAACCCCCTCCAACGCCCGCAAAACCCGCTCCGGTGTCAGCGGCAGTTCGGTCAACTCGGCCCCCAAAGCATGGTTGACCGCATTGACCACCGCCGCCGCCACCGGGATCGTGGCAATCTCGCCCAGTGCCTTGGCCCCGTAAGGCCCGGTCCGCTCGCCCCCTTCAACCAGCAGTGTGCGAACGGCAGGCATGTCGCGGCTGTTCACCATGTGATAGCGCGCAAAACAGTCGCCGCCCATCCGCCCGGTTTCCGGATCAATTGCCACGTCCTCGGACAGCGCGTAACCAATGCCGATCTGCACCCCGCCGTGGATTTGGCCATCGACCAGCATCGGATTGATCGCCCGGCCAAGATCATGCGCCGCCAGATAATCCACCACCCGGACCAGCCCTGTCAGCGTATCCACCTCAACGCCGGCAAAATGCGCCGCGTGCGAGCTGGGATTGGCCGTCGCGGTATGCGTCACCGTCACCGCCGGCAAAGGCAGCCCGGCATAGCCCAGCATCGCCGCCAGTGCCGGCAACGACATCTGCTCGCCCGACTGGCGATCCGCAACCATGCCACCGCCCAGCACCAATTCCGCCGGCTCCGCATTGCGCACCAGCCCGGCGGAAACCAGCACCGCCTTAGCCAGCGCCACAGCCGTCAGCCGCGTTGCCTCGCCCTGCATATATGTCATGCGGCTGGCGCGGGTGCCGATATCGTAGCCGCACAGATCGGTATCCGCCTCGACAATCGCCAGATCAGCGGGTCGGATGCCCAACACCTCCGCCGCGATCTGCGCCAGCGTGGTGTTCGATCCGCATCCCAGATCATGCAGCGCCGCCGCCATCTCGATCCGGCCATCGGGCAGCAGCGCCATCGTCATCGTCGTCGCCTCATCCGCGCCGGGGAAACAGCCGTTGACATGCGCCGCCGCCGCCATGCCAACCCCAACCCGCAACCGTCCACCCGCCTGCCCGCGCCGCCCGGCCCAGCCGAACGCCGCCGCGCCTTCGCGCAGACATTCGCGCAGCCGGGCATTGCCCACGTCCAGCCCGGTATAAGGCTCAATCGCATGCGGCCCGACGGCGTTCCTGAGGCGCATCTCCACTGGATCAATCCCCAGTCGTCGCGCCGCCAGATCCAGATGGATTTCCCCCGCCGCATTGATCTGCGGCGAGCCATAGCCGCGAAATGCCCCGGTTGGCGGCGTATTGGTGTAAACCGCCCGGCCATAATACCGTTCCGCCGGGATATCATATAACCGCACATGGCGTTGCAGCATCGAGCCGGGCAAATAATGCCCGCCGGTCACATAAGCGCCGATATCAATCAGGGTTTCGGTTTCGCGGGCCAATATCCGCCCCTCAGGATCAAAGCCCGAGCGTATCCGCGTCTGGCTGGACGACCGCATCCGCGTCGCGTTGAAGGTCCGGGCCCGATCATAAGCAATCCGCACCGGCCTTTGCAGCCGCCGCGCCAGTTCCGCCGCGATGGGTTCCAAAATCGCCTCGGCCTTACCGCCGAACGAGCCGCCAATCGGGGTTTTGATCACATGAATATCGGCCACCGAACAGCCCAAGGCACGGGCAACCACCGCCTGCACCGCGTGTACCCCCTGACAGGGCGACAAGACACGGATGCGCCCGTCCGGTTCCGGCAGTGCAATCGCCACATGGTTTTCAATCGCGGCGTGGTGGGTTTTCGGAGTGGAAATCCGGCTTTCAACCACCATCGCCGCTGCCGCAAAACCGGCATCGGGATCGCCCAGCAGGAAATGCTTGTCGGCCACCGGGTTCTGCCAGGTCGGCGTCCCATCCGCACCGAACAGCGGCCCGCGCGTCTGGTCGGCCAGATCAGGCGACAGGCAGCCGGGCAAGGTGTCGTACTCCACCTTCAGCTTGGCCAAAGCCGCCTCGGCTGCCTCAGGGCTGGTGGCGACAACCACCGCAACCCGATCCCCGATATGGCGCACCACCTCAGGGAACATCTGCTCATCTTCCGGCGCGTGCTGGCCTTCGAACCAGATCGAGGAGTTGAAGCGATGGATCGGCATATTGGCGTGCCAGAACACCCCCAAGACCGCCGGATCCGCCAGCGCGGCGGCAGGATCGACCAGCCGCACCCGGGCATGCACATGCGGACTGGTCAGCACCGCGCCATGCACCAGCCCTTCGATCACCAGATCGCCGGCATAGGCCTGCGCGCCGGTCACTTTCGCCGCCCCGTCCAGCATCGGCTGGCGCTGTCCGACCGCGTTCATCGGGCTAACCGCGCCAGCAAATCCAGCCCCAAGCCCTGCACCGCGCGCATTTTATAGCCAACCGAGGCCCGCCCCGGGATCGCCGCCGCAACCTCTGCCGCCAAGGCCCCGATAAAATCTCCGCCACCATTCAACGCCGCCTCCGCCTGATGCAGCCGCAAAGGCACCGGCCCGATGGCCCCGGCCACCAACACCAACGCCCCCGTCCGCCCCGAAGCCGCCAGCGTCAGCTTGGAAATCGTCGGCTCCTGGCGATGCCCGAGTTTGACAAACGCCCCCTGCCCCGCTGCCGGAATGCGGAAGGCCAGAATTGCGCTGCCCGCCGGAACCACCGGCCTTGCCGCCAGCGCCTCGGCCACCGTTATCGCGCGAACGCCATCGCGCGAAACGAACTCCACCGCCGCCGCCATCGCCACCAAAGCCGGCGTCAGATCCGCCGCGGCTGAGGCATTGGCGACATTGCCGCCAATCGTCGCGCGGTTGCGAATTTGCGTGGCGCCAAACTGATCCGCCGCATCCGCCAATGCCGGTGAGCATTCCCGCACCATCGGATCAGACGCCAGCCGCGCCACCGTCACCCCGGCCCCGACGATCAGCATATCGCCGACCCGTTCCAACCGCCGCATTCCGGCCAGTCGGCCAAGGTCGACAACCCGCGCATCAGGCGCAATCTGCCCACCACCAATCAGCTGATCAGTGCCGCCAGCGATCAGCAAAGCCCCCGGCGCACGCAGGCAATCAGTCAACGCGTCAAGCGTGGTTGGGGCGGAAAACCTCACACTGCCACCCCGCGCCTTGCCGCCCGCTCAATGGCGGTACGTGCTATGGCCTTGATAATATGCACATATCCGGTGCAGCGGCAGATATTGCCGGCGATGGCGCGGCGGATATCCGTCTCGGTCGGGTCAGGATTGCCGCGCAACAGCCCCTCGGCGGCCATCAGCATCCCCGGCGTGCAATAGCCGCATTGCACAGCGCCTTCCTCGATGAAGGCGCGTTGCAGGTCGGACAGGTCCGTGCCAACTGCCAACCCCTCAACCGTCTCAATCGACGAACCATCGGCCTGGCCCGGCCAGCATCAGGCACGAGCAAACCGGCACGCCGTCCAGCAGCACGGTGCAAGCACCGCATTCGCCCTCCAAACAACCTTCTTTCAGCCCGCTCAGGCCAAGCCCGCGCAACGCCGACGACAGCCGCGCCGTGGCGTCCACCACCAGCCGCTCGGTTCGCCCGTTCACGGAAACAACGATATCCAAAATGTCATCCGGGTTTCTGATGGACCGAGGTAAAGGCCGCGCCACCGTCTTCCGCAGTACCAGAACCGACACGCCTTGCGTCGGATTTCCCCCTGCGCCGAATTGCCACAAGCGGGACCGTGTGATACGGATAGTCCGTTTCTTGTTGCGAGAACGCCAACCGGCATTCTCAGTCACCAGCGCCTCAGGGTTCATCGGCTTGAGGAGGTGCAGCGGCGAGGACGAGGCAAGCACCAATCTCGGCCTTGCTTTGCTGGTGGGGGCCTGAACCCATCCCATTCTGTGAAAATATTTATACTTCAGGGCCATGGACGCTCCAAAACTCGACGCTTCAAAGAAGATACTGGAATCCTTTTTGAAAAGGTGCCATTACAAGCGTTATGAGTGCTGGAAG
>CAYXXQ010000295.1:0-4584 GCA_964469075.1 uncultured Rhodobacter sp. | reverse complement strand
TTTTGCGCAAGGCGGCGACGGCTGCCAATTACAAATTCTATGCGCTTGCGGGTGGACCACCTGCACGCCCCGGACTTGTGCGAAGCGAGGGGGCGGGGTGTGGTTCAATCGCGCTTGAGGTTTGGTCGCTGCCAAAAACAGCATTCGGCGCGTTCATGGCGGGCATTCCCGCGCCTTTGGGCATCGGGACGGTTGAACTCTCGGATGGGGCTTCGGTAAAAGGATTTGTCTGTGAGGCAAGCGGCACAAAAGGGGCTACCGACATTACGCACCTTGGCGATTGGCGCAGTTTCCTTGCTGGGCAAGCGGTGCCCGCATGACATCGCAAGTTGAACAGCGCCTCGCGGCATTGGGTCTTGAACTGCCACCTGATTGGACGCCACGCGGGCAGTTTCTACCGTTTCGCAAAGACGGATTGATTGTGCATCTCTCGGGGCAAATCTGCGAATGGGACGGGGACGTGACACATGTTGGCCCGGTTTTGGACACCCCAGACGCGATAGAAACAGCACAAGCCGGCGCGCGTATCTGTGCGTTGAACCTGATCTACCGCCTGCGCCAAGCCTGCGGTGGTGATTTGGATCGTGTCGACGTGATTTTGCGCCTCGGTGGTTTTGTGAACTGCGAATCCGGCTTCGGGCAAAGCCCCGCAGTCATCAACGGGGCGACCGAGCTGTTCATCGCATTGTTTGGCGATCAAGGCTGGCATGCGCGCACGGCGGTCGGGGTATCTGGCTTGCCGGGAAATGCGTCTGTCGAGGTGGACGCGATTGTGCGGCTTAAGAACTAGGTAATGTCGGTTTCAGCATTGGCGGACTGAGGGTTTCCAACTTTGCAGCAAGGGCTAACACTTGGACATCCCGCTCGGGACGCGCTGCAAGCATGACCGAGCGTGGCCGCCCCAAACGATCTACACCCCATGGCAGACAGACCAGCGGTCCGCCGAAGACCGTCCAAGGTGTCAGCCAATCCTGATAGCCGGTGGTGCCATCGATCAGGGGGGCACCTTCGGGGACAGGCAAAGTCACAATGACATCGACACCCTGTAGACCTTGCCAAAAGGCCTGCTTTGCTGTGCTTAAAAACGCGGACGCATCCGCCGCCTGATCGGGTGAAATCTTTGCGCCAGCACGCAGGCCTGCAAGAAATTTCGGCTTGAGGACAGTCATACGCTCATCCGCCAGCATAGTGCCATGTGCTGCGGCTGCCTCAAAGTTCATGATCGTGCGGTGTGCGGCAACGATGCGATCGACGTCAGCCTTCAAATCGCCAGAGGTGCAGTGCATCCCTATGTCAGACATCGCGCTTGAGGCATCATGCAAACCATCCAGCGTATCAACATTTGGGAGCACATCGGTCGCCCAACACCCCGAACACGAGGTTTTTGCATCTTCCTGCGGTGTTACAAAAGCAGCGGGCGCCATTGCCCTGAATGCAGCCTGTGCCAGCGTCACAGACCCTGCAATGATCCCGACACTATCAAAACTGGGGGCCAATGGCGTCACCCCGTCGTTTGATAAAACCCCATAAGACGGTTTGAACCCAACCACCCCGCAATAGGCGGCGGGTCGGCACAGTGATCCGGCCGTTTGCGTACCAAGAGCTACGTCGACGATACCTGCCGCAACGGCTGCACCGGAGCCGCTGCTGGATCCCCCTGGACTGCGGTCCAGATCATGGGGATTGCGGCACGCTGTGGGGTCGGTAAAGGCAAATTCAGTTGTTGTCGTCTTGCCAATGATGCGCGCACCAGCGGCGCGCAGCGCGGCCACTACGGGGGCATCTTGGACTGCGGGCTTTGCATCATGGCACACATCGCTGCCATTGCGTGTCGGCAGTTCTTGGACGTCGATGATGTCTTTGATAGCAACGCTTAGCCCCGCAAGACTGCCCTGCTGACTGTTCTGTGTCGGCGGCTCTGCAAATGCGACAAACGCATGGATGTGAGGCTCCCAAGCCTGGGCGTTCTCGATTACATCGGCCCATGGACTTGCTGCCTTCACGTCACGTCCCGGGCGACGCCAATCAAATGATCGCGTGAAATCATCGCTTCTAATTCAAGTCGCGTATGATTTGCGAGATCGCTCGGTGGCTCGGGCAGGACAAGATACCGCATATCCGCATTGCTATCATGGACGACCAATTTCATATCAAGAGACAGATCCAACCCGAACTCTTTTAAAACCGCACGTGGCTCACGCACGGATCGCGCGCGGTACGCCTTGGAAATATACCACGACGGCGGCTGCCCCAGAATAGAACGCGGATAGCAAGAACACAGTGTGCAGGTGATCAGATTATGAACGCGTGGCGTGTTTTCGACCACAATGATCCGCGCCTCGGTCACTGGAATGTCCAGTTCTTGCACCGCGGCGCGGCCATCGCTCATCAGACGCGCCTTATAGTCAAGATCGGTCCATGCCTTTGCGATGATCTGCGCGCCCAAATGCAATCCGGGGCTTTCCAGTTTGGCGATTGCGGCGGTTACTTCATGGGCCGTCAGCAGACCCTTCTGGGCCAGCACCTGTTGCAGCGCATCAACGACAATCTTTGCCTCAATATTACCGGCCTCATCCTCGATGATCAGCGCTTCGTGTTCGCCGTGGTCGTGATCATGGGGCATCATCGCTGTCCTTTTCGGGGGCAAGCCAGTGGTCATATATTTCAATCACAAGCGTATCTTGGGACGGGATTCCATCATCAGGCCAAAGTTGCGTTTGTGCGAAGGCGACGCGGTACAGATCAACGGCGGGGCCCGAGGTGTGACCAACCGCCAAGTCCTCGGGGTTCAAATAGGTGCCGCAGTATTGGGTTACCTGTCCTGTCCGGTGGCGAATGTAGTACGGGATGCGCACGTGGCCGTCTTTGTGCAACGCCAAAACGCGGACACGATCACCGGCGGCAAACCGTGTCATGGTGTGTCGTCTAGGGTGGACCACCGCGCAGTTGTGTCCTTGATTGCGGCGTCCAGTTCAGCGCGGGTAACAATGCCTTTTTCGATCAGAATATCTGTCATCGCCTCAAGGCGGCGCCGGTAGAACGACAATGTGTTGTATTTATCCAGACCAAAGCTTTCAAAGCCACGGCGGACTTCATCGAGGGATACGATCCTACGGGTGCCATCCCCAAGAAGCCCGCGAATGGCCTCGACCTGCTTTTCCCAGTGCAGCCAAGGCAGCTCCACCATTGGGATGTCACCTGCTGCGTCGCCACCGACGTCATGATATCCCTTTGTGCCTTTGTCGTTTTGCATCTAGACCCTCCTGCGGCGTAAACCATCGCAAGCCAAAGCCGCATTGGCCAATGCTATTTTTGCATCAAGGCGGTGCGCTAAAGGGGGCGCGCAGCGAGACTACCTCTTTCATCTCGTATGCTGTCATTCTGGTTGACTGCAAACGGTCAACATGCGCCCCTGTGACAGGGTCAGCGAAGGCGGTTTTCATGACAAAGGCAGTGCTTTCGATGCTCATAGCGGTATCGCGACATGGGCGTTCAGCCTTGATCGTTGGCCTGCTTGCGGGGTTTCTTTTGCCCGGTCTGGCCACTGCACTGAAACCTTGGCTGCCGCAGCTCGTGATGGTGTTGCTGTTTCTTGTCGCCTTGCGGATTGGCCCGCAAAAAGCGCGCGATGGACTGTCTAACCTGCCTGCGACTTTGGGCATTGTCTTGGTGCTGCAACTTATCTTGCCGCTTGGTGTCGTCGGCGTGGCCCAGATGCTCGGGATCACCCAGTCGGCCTATGTTTTGGCGGCCGTTCTGGTCTTGGCCGCGCCTGTGGTCAGCGGAAGCCCGAACTTGTCGATCCTGTTGGGTGCTGATCCGGAACCTGCGTTTCGGCTTTTGATCGTTGGTACATTTTTGTTGCCGCTGACCATCCTGCCCATCTTTTGGCTGCTGCCGCAGTTTGGCGATTTGGCAATGGCCACGACCTCGGCGCTGCGCACGCTTGTGGTTATTATGCTGGCCATGGGGGCCGGTTTTTTGTTGCGCGGCTTTCGACTGCCGGATCTGAAACCAGATCAATCGGCTGCTTTGGACGGTGCAATGTCAATTGCACTGGCAGTCTTGGTCATTGGATTGATGGCCGCACTGCGACCCGCCCTTGCGATCTCGATCATCACGGTTGCGGGTTGGATGGCATTGGCATTTGGTCTGAACATCGGCCTGCAAGTGCTGAGCTTTGTAGCGACGCGCAAGGTGCTGTCTGAGCGCGAGCGTGTTCCGGTGTCTATCGTAGCTGGCAACCGAAACATCGCAATCTTTCTTGTGGCCCTGCCGGCGTCCATCGCAGACCCCTTGCTTATCTTTTTAGGCTGCTACCAAGTGCCAATGTACCTGACGCCACTTCTTATGGAGAGGCTCTATCGTTTAAAGCACCGCTCTGAGTGACAAGATTTACTTCGCTATCCGACGCAGCCGATAATAAATCGGTCCGCATTCAGGTTGAGCAGGAGAAAATCTTTCTTAAAGCGACCATTGGCGCGACCGCAGCGAAAGCACACTTTGTCCGCACACTGTGAGTTCAGGCAGGGTGCAGCGAAGGTCTCCATTGACGACAACTCCAACTGAGACTTCATCACAGCA
>CAYXXQ010000294.1:0-4587 GCA_964469075.1 uncultured Rhodobacter sp. | reverse complement strand
GCGATGGCCGCAAGCCCAAGTGAGGGGATGCTTGCCGCCTCGGCCAGCCATGCAGCAAACCATCACAGCGCTGCCGCCGCACATGAGGCGGCGATTTCAGGCTGTAATGCCAAGAAGAAAAGCGGCTCCAAATCCTGCGTCGTCGTGGCTGAGTTTTTGCCAAAAGCCTATGAAGGCCCGCGCGACTTCAGCCTCAGCGCCAACGCGACGGAGGCTTTTGGCATGTCTTACCGCCGGGCGCGCGGCGACAAAGCCTTTGCGATTTCGCCTCAAACCGGCAACTGGGGCGAGGCCGTCAAGGCCAGCTCGTTGGAAGCTGCGCGCGCTGAAGCTTTGTCCGCGTGTGCCGCCAAAGCCGCCAAGGCCGGTGCGAAAGATTGCGTTTTGGTCAGCGAAAACTGATCGCGGAACTGCACTGTCAGGCGGCAGGCCCTTGCCATATCCAGCCGCCGCCCAGGACACGACTGCTGTCCGGGTTGTAAAATACGCAGGCCTGTCCGGGGGCTACGCCTTCTTCGGGTGTCAACATTTCGACCATTGCGCTGTTTGGTCCGGTCGGCCGCAAGATTGCCGGCGCCGGTTGGCGGGTTGAGCGCACCCGCACCAGTATATGCCGCGCGTCATCAGCGTCAAAAATGCCGTCGCCCAACCAGTTCACCTCGCGAATCGGCACTGTGCGGGTCGCCAGCGCTGATTTCGGGCCAACAATGACGTGGCGCGCCAAGACATCCAACTTGACTACGTAAAGCGGATCCCCGCCGCCAATGCCAAGCCCGCGCCGCTGACCGATGGTGTAATGGATCACGCCGCCATGCTGGCCAAGAACCCGGCCATCCATATGCACGATATCGCCGGGTTCCGCAGCCCCCGGGCGCAGCTTTTCGATCACCGCCGCGTAAGAGCCGTTCGGCACAAAACAAATGTCCTGACTGTCCGGTTTATCGGCAACCGGCAGGCCATATTTGCGCGCAAGATCGCGGGTTTCCGCTTTTGAGGTCAGATGACCCAGCGGAAATCGCAGATACTCAAGCTGCTCCTGGGTGGTTGAAAACAGAAAATAGGATTGATCGCGGGTTGGGTCAGCTGCGGCGTGCAATTCAGCCCCGTCAGGCCCCATTTGCCTTTGGATATAATGCCCGGTTGCCATGCAATCCGCTGACAAATCCTTGGCGGTTTCCAAAAGATCGCGAAATTTCACCCGCTCGTTGCAGCGAATGCACGGCACGGGGGTGGCCCCGGCAAGATAGCTGTCGGCAAACTCGTCAATCACGGATTCTCGGAATTTGTTTTCATAATCAAGCACATAATGCGGAAAACCCATCTCATCGGCGACCCGGCGCGCGTCGTGAATATCGCGCCCGGCACAGCAGGCCCCCTTTTTCGCCAGTGCAGCCCCGTGATCATAAAGCTGCAAGGTCACACCGACAACATCGTACCCTTCTTCCGCCAGAACGGCAGCCACGACCGAAGAATCAACGCCGCCCGACATCGCCACAACGACGCGGGTATCGGCTGGGGATTTTGCGAATCCTAGTGAATTCAGGGCAATTTTAGGGGCAGTTTGTGCCACGGGCCGGGGCCTCCTTGGGTTTGCAAAGCAATATAGGAAAATCTTAGGCAGTCACAAGGGGGGGCCTTAGGGGGTTTTTAAGGGTGTTCGGTCAGCATGACCCCGGGAAAAGGAGATGGGTGATGTATATCAAGAAGGCAAAGGGGCCAACTATGGTCACGTTAAATGATGGCAGCGTTATCAGCAGGTCCGACCTGCCAGCGCCAAACACCCGCCGCTGGGTCGCCAGCCGCAAGGCTTTGGTGGTGCGGGCGGTCGAATCCGGTCTGATGCCCGCGGCCGAGGCCTGTGAAACCTATGACCTCAGCGAGGAAGAGCTTTCGGATTGGCTTTATGTCGTGCGGCAACATGGCAAAGCGGCGTTGCGGGCAACATCGGTACAAAAATATAGACAACCCAAGGTTGAATAACTATACAACTAAGACGGGTAACGTCTGATTAACTATTCTAAGCCAAAGTTGCGCAGGTGATGACCCGACTTAACGGAGGAACCCTATGCGCATCCTATTGGTCGAAGACGACCCGACAACATCCAAAAGCATCGAAATGATGCTGGAAAACGCCAATTTGAACGTCTACGCCACCGATCTTGGTGAAGAAGGCATCGATCTGGCGAAGCTTTATGATTACGATCTGATCCTGTTGGATCTGAACCTGCCGGACATGAACGGCCATGAAGTTTTGCGCCAACTGCGCCGCGCCAGGGTCGACACACCGATTCTGATCCTGTCCGGCAATGACGATGCCGATAACAAGATCCGCGGCTTTGGATTTGGTGCTGATGACTACCTGACCAAACCGTTTCACCGCGAAGAATTGATCGCGCGTATTCACGCGATTATTCGCCGCTCCAAAGGCCATGCCCAATCGATCATCCAGACCGGCCAGGTGATGGTCAACCTGGACGCCAAAACCGTCGAAGTTGACAGCGCGCCGGTGCATCTTACTGGCAAAGAATACCAGATGCTGGAGCTGTTATCGCTGCGCAAAGGCACGACTTTGACCAAGGAAATGTTCCTGAACCACCTTTATGGCGGCATGGATGAGCCGGAGTTGAAGATTATCGACGTGTTTATCTGTAAATTGCGCAAGAAATTGTCGGTGGCGACGGGCGGTGAAAACTATATCGAAACTGTATGGGGCCGTGGTTATGTCCTGCGTGACCCGGATCGCGCCCAACTGAACCCACCGATCGCCGTCAGCGCCTGATCCATAAGTTGCGCCCGGTTATATCTGGACGTTAAGGGTTCTGCGAATTATGCCTGTCATCAAAGGGCAGGGGGCCGGGCAATGCCAGCAGACAAAGACGCAGAAAAAGGCATCGAAAACCTGGGCGCGACAGAAGCGCGTGCAGAACTGGCGCGGTTGGCCGCCCGGATCGCCGCCGCCAACAAAGCCTATCACAGCGACGACGCCCCGGTGATCAGCGACGCTGACTATGACGCGCTGAGCCAGCGAAACACCGCGATTGAAGCGCGGTTTCCGGATCTGAAACACCCCGACAGCCCAACTGAGCAAGTAGGCGCGCCCGTATCCTCGGGCTTTGCCAAGGTCCAGCATGCGCAGCGGATGATGTCACTTGGCAATGCCTTCAATGCCGAGGATGTCGTTGATTTCGTTGACAGGATTCGCAAATATCTGGGTCTTGACGAGTCCGCCCCGCTGGCCTTCACGGCAGAGCCCAAGATCGACGGGCTTTCGCTGTCGCTGCGCTATGTAGACGGCCAGTTGGTCCAAGCCGCAACCCGTGGCGATGGGGAGGTTGGCGAAAACGTCACCGCCAATGCCCGCACAATCCGCGATATCCCCCAAGTCTTGCCATCCGTCCCGGGTATTCTGGAAGTCCGTGGCGAGGTCTATATGGCGCATGCGGATTTCGCCGACCTCAACAAACGGCAGGTTGAAAACGGCGACAACCCGTTCGCCAATCCGCGCAACGCCGCCGCAGGTTCCCTCCGCCAGCTTGATGCGACTATCACAAAATCCCGGCCATTGCGGTTTTTTGCCTATGCCTGGGGCGAAACCTCGACCCCGATTGCCGACACCCAAAGCCATGCGATCACCCGGCTGGCCGAATTGGGGTTCAGCACCAATCCCCTGTTGCAACGGTTTGAAACTACCAACGAACTTCTGGCGCATTATGCGGCGATTGAAAACCAGCGCGCGACCCTTGGCTATGACATCGACGGCGTGGTTTACAAGGTCGACGATCTGGCGCTGCAACAGCGCCTTGGTTTTCGATCCACCACACCGCGCTGGGCCATCGCCCATAAATTTCCCGCCGAAATCGCCCATACCAAGCTTTTGGATATTGAAATCCAGGTCGGCCGGACCGGGGCTTTGTCGCCGGTGGCCCGGCTGCAACCCGTCACGGTCGGCGGCGTCGTCGTGTCGAACGCCACACTGCACAACGAGGACTATATCGCGGGCCGGGATTCCAAGGGCCAGCTATTGCGCGAAGGCCGCGATATTCGCATCGACGACTGGGTTGAGGTTTATCGCGCCGGCGACGTGATCCCGAAAATCCGCGATGTCGATGTTACCAAACGCGACCCGGGCAGCAAACCTTACGTTTTCCCGACACGCTGCCCCGAATGCGGTTCAGACGCCGTGCGCGAAGAGGGCGATTCCGTCCGGCGCTGCACCGGTGGCTTGATCTGCCCGGCGCAAGCGGTTGAAAAACTGAAACATTTCGTCTCTCGCGGGGCATTTGATATTGATGGCCTTGGTGCCAAGCAGATCGAAATGTTCTTTCAGGACGAACAGCTGGCGATCCGGGAGCCTGCGGATATCTTCACCCTGCAATCCCGTGATCAGGCCAATCTGGCCAAGCTGAAAAACCGCGACGGCTGGGGTGAAAAATCGGCCAGCAACCTGTTTGCTGCGATTGAAGAAAAACGAACCATTCCGCTGGCGCGCCTGATCTTTGCCCTTGGAATCCGCCATGTCGGTGAAAGCACCGCCAGCCTTCTGGCCAGCCATTTCACCACCTGGGAGGCGCTGGAAACCAGCCTGAC
>CAYXXQ010000293.1:0-4601 GCA_964469075.1 uncultured Rhodobacter sp. | reverse complement strand
GGCCAGATCGGATTCAGCGATTTGCGCACCGACGCTGTAATCATGCTCGACCTGTTTGATATCCATCTTTCAGTCCATTCTTTTTGCGCGGCGCATCCAGGCGCGCGACGTAAGGTTTGATGAAACGCGCCAGTAACATGCCGATCAGCATCGCCGCCACAAATACCAGACCGCCGATTCCGCTATAGGTCAAGGCAGCCATCGACGGCCCCGGGCACAACCCGGCCAGCCCCCAGCCCGCCCCGAACAGAAACGAACCAAGCGTCAGGTTCCAGCCCAGCTTACTGGTCGGGGTGCCCGGCAACGGGCTGCCCAGAACCGAGGTCTTGCGCCGTGCGGCAACCCGCCAGGCCACCGCCATCGGCAGGATCGCACCGGTCAGAACAAAGGCCAGGGTTGGATCCCAATCGCCAAACAGATCAAGCCATCCCTGCACCTTGGTGGTGTCGGTCATGCCCGATGTGAACAGGCCCGCGCCAAACAAGGCACCGGCCAGCAAAGCATAAAGATTGCGCATCAGATCGCCCCCAACAGATGGCGAAACACCAGGATCGAGATCCCGCCCGCCAGAAGATAAACTGCCGTGGCGGCAATGCCGCGAAACGACAGCCGGGAAATCCCGCAAACGCCATGCCCGCTGGTGCAGCCATTGGCCAGACGCGCGCCGATCCCAACCAACAGGCCGGCACCGATCAGCACGGCCCAGTTGTCACTGAGATGGGTGTCAGGCCGGACCCAAAGGAAGGTCAGCACGAAGGGGAGCAGGACAAGACCGGCAATAAAACTTGCACGTTCCTTCCAGGTATCCCATCCGGTGCCATCCGCCAATCCGCCCAGCACACCGCTGGCGCCCAGAATGCGCCCGTTGAACAGCAGGTAAACCACGCCGCCGCCGCCAATCATCAGACCGCCGAGAAAGCCGAAAATCCAGTCTTGTTCCAGCATCTTACAGACCGTCCACCGGAACTTTGAGGTACACTTGGCCGTTGTCTTCGGCCTTTGGCATCTTACCGGCGCGCATGTTGACCTGCAGCGACGGGATGATCAGTTTGGGCATGCCGAGCTGTTTGTCCCGCTCGGTCCTTGCGGTGACGAACTCTTCCTTCACCTTGCCGGCACCGACATGGACGTTGCGGGCCTTTTGCTCACCCACGGTGGTTTCCCAGGCATAAACATCGCGACCCGGAGCCTTGTAATCATGGCCGACAAAAATCCGGGTAGCTTCTGGTAGCGCCAGAATTTTCTGGATCGAATTATAAAGCACCTCGGCTGAACCGCCGGGAAAATCACAGCGCGCCGTGCCGAAATCCGGCATGAACAGCGTGTCACCAACAAAGGCCGCGTCTTCGATCACATAAGTCAGGCAAGCGGGCGTGTGGCCCGGCGTGTGCAGTACATCAACCCGCATTTGGCCGATATGAAAGCTGTCGCCTTCCTTGAACAGGCTGTCAAATTGGGAGCCATCGCGCTGAAACTCAGTACCTTCGTTGAACACCTTGCCAAACGTGTCCTGCACCACGGTGATCTGATCGCCAATGCCGATTTTACCGCCGGTTTGCTCCTGAATATAGGGCGCCGCACTCAGATGGTCGGCATGGACATGGCTTTCCAGGATCCAATCAACTTCAAGGTTTTCGGCCTTCACATAGGCGATAATCGCATCCGCAGACGCGGTATCAGTCCGCCCGGAGGCATAGTCAAAATCCAGCACGGAATCGACAATTGCGCATTTGTTGCTGTTAGGATCGACCACAACAAACGAGATGGTGTTGGTCGCATCATCGAAAAAAGCTTTTACTTTTGGTGACATAGTTCTCTCCATTCCTGTCCGCTGACGTTCATATAACAACACCTATAAATATTGCAATATGATAAACTATAAAATCATTTGTCACAGTGTTTGTCACAGTGACAGCCATAACAATTACGAGTATTCTAATGTTTGTAATGGATATGAACACAAAAGACGAACATCTTTCCGAGGATCTTTATTCTCAGGCCGACGCAGCCGCTGCGCTAATGAAAACGCTGTCCAACACGGCACGCTTGATGATTCTGTGTCAGCTGGTTGAAGGCGAACGTTCCGTCGCGGAACTGGAAAAGAACCTTGATACCAAGCAGCCCAATGTCTCCCAGCAACTGGCGCGGCTTCGGATGGAGGGCTACGTCACCACGCGGCGCGACGGGCGCACTATCTATTACAGCCTGGCCGATGACCGCGTCGCTGCCGTCATTCGCAACCTGCATATGACATTCTGCCCGCGCTAGCCCGCTGGCCTGCACCCATCCCAACCAATAGATTCCGGTTTGATTTGGGTCAAAGCCGTTCTAGTCTGAACTTCCTAAAGTCGCTGAACACATAACCCAGAGGCATATCATGGCGAATATCGAAACGCGCAAATCCCAACTCGAAGCCCGCTTGGGCGAACTTAAAGACCGGTTGCTGAATATCGAAGACGTGCTTGATGATCAGCCCAGCAAAGACGTCGAAGATCGCGCCTCGGAACGCGAAGATGACGAGGTGCTGGAAAAGCTGGGCCTGTCGGGCCAAAAGGAAATCCAGATGATCGAGGCCGCCTTGCGTCGCGTCGAAACCGGAACCTATGGCGATTGCGCCAAATGCGGCGACACCATCGCCGAAGAACGGCTTGATCTGCTGCCATACACCCCTTTATGCCGCAATTGCGCCGCCTGATCACACCTGGTTCGCGGCCCTAAAACTCGCCTGCACCCCAACCCAAAGGGAAATCCCAATGTCTTTTGAAAACCTCAAGGCCGGCATCGCCCTATTGATGGAACAGGCCAGCGAAACCCCCGGCGACGCGCATGAGATCTATGAAGAACTACGCGAAAAATTGGCTGAGCTGAAAGGCCTCGGCCTGCCTTTGCCAGCCGACCTGGTTGAGCTGGAAAAACGCTTGCAAGCAGATTTAAGCAAGCCACCCAAGGGCTGACGTCAACACCCGACCCTTATTTCCACGCCTAAGATATCCTGCAAAACCGGGCATGCCGACGTGCGCTTTGCCGTATCGTCACAATTTTGACGTGTTTTTTAGGTAAAATGCCAGCGTTCCCAATAACACGTTTTACGGAATCAAAGCGATGTCTGTTCTGACAGCGATATTTTCAAGATTTTACCTCGATGAAGACGCGGTCGTCACGGTCGATCTGACCGTCGTTACCGCCGTGGTCGCGTCCCTGGGCGTGGCAACGCTTGCCGGGATCTCGGGCGGTCTTTCCAACCAATCCACGGACGTGGCGACATCGCTGACCTCAATGAAATCCGTTGTAACCAGTGGAGATGCAGACGGGGATTGGTTTTTATCTATTCACGGCATTGACACAAGCACCGAAGGCACCGGCGACAACAGCGATCTGACGCCCCAGGAACACTTTGAACAAGCACAAGCGGCGCTTGAAATACTGCTAACCGATATGGCCGTCAAAAAGGCCGAACTTGCCGACAAGAAAGCAGAAGTCTCCGCCGCAAAAGCAGTGCTCGCCGCCGCTCGCGTTGACTTGAAAAACGCACCCGCCGAAGAAAAAGAAGCCGCCCGCGCCATCGTCGCTGAAGCCAGCGCCGCCCACAAAGCCCTGATAGCCGAGAGAAAGATAGCCGCCGCCGACTTCAAAACCGCCAAAAATGCAAAAAACCAGGCTGCGAAAACCGTCAAACTGGCCAAAAAGAACGCGAAGTAGGCAGGTAGGTTGGCACGGTGGCATTCCAAATTGCGGCCGAACAAGACGCACATTCAATTTCGACCAGAAACACCAAAGCACGGCCAACTTGCAAACAAGTGCCACTTAAGTTTCGTGTTTGATGTCTCATGGGGAAAGCAAACGAAATGGCAGTCCCTAGGGGAATCGAACCCCTCTTTTCAGGTTGAAAACCTGACGTCCTAACCGATAGACGAAGGGACCGCACTGATCGTGGAGGGCGTTTTAGTCGCTGGATGGCGATCGTGCAAGAGGCTTTTTCGCAGAAATTCGGATTAATTCACCCGCGTTCTACAGACAACGAAAGCCCCGGTTTTGCCCGCAAAGCCAGACGCAATCGCCAGGCCAATCCGCCGCTTCAGCACGCATTTCTAGCCGGCAGGGCAGGCGTCTTCCAGCCGCAGTTTTACCTTACGCCGCCCGCCCCAGCTGTCGATGTCAAGCCGCCCGGCCAGGTGAAAAATCGCGCCGTCATGGTTCTCCAGCATCGGCCCCAATGGGCCATCAAAGGCGCGAAAGGCGATGGCATCCAGCCGCCCGCCCGCCGTGTCCTGTACCGTCAGGCGCAAATGGTTTTCGCCCGCCCGCTTGGCAAAACTGATCCGCATCGACGGCAGCGCGAATCGCGGGGCAGGGGCGCCGGCACCAAACGGCCCGGCCTGTTCGATCTGCTCAACCAACTCGGTGGTGATCGCGGCAGGCATCAGCACCCCGTCAAGCCGCAAATCCTTGCTGCCCATCTGCGCCGCACCCTGGCTGGCCAGCAGTTCCCCCAGCCGGTCCATCGCGGCGTCCAGCTTGCCGCGCCTCAGCGACAGGCCCGCCGCCATCTTGTGGCCGCCGCCCTTTGTCAACAATCCCTCCGCCGTCAGCCGGGCAATGGC
>CAYXXQ010000292.1:0-4603 GCA_964469075.1 uncultured Rhodobacter sp. | reverse complement strand
CAAAGCATCAACAATAGTGCCAGACGTGACAAATTTTTCAGTTAGAGGATCTGAGGGTGTATCTTTACTATCAACAGTTAAAGTGAAAGTATATCCTGTGATATTGATTGCCAGATCTGTATCTTCATCTGTTATAGTAAACTCTTTAGAATATGAGTCTCCTCTATAATATATTACTTTTGTTATTTTTTCAGCCATATTTTAATCTCTAAAAGAATATTGGAGGTTCAATTCTAACTCGTAATGAAGTCGGAGAAAGAGGAACAGCAACAATTTGTAAAAAGTTAGTTGTAGGTGGAACTTGTGTCAATATTCCATCTTCAGTAAAATAAATAGATTCTGACATATCCCAATCCCAAGAATTTTCTGTTATTTCATCTCCAGTAACGGTAACAATACATAAACTAAAAGCCTCAACAGCTTGAACGGATATAGCAATAACTGGTAATCCGGTCAATATTCTAGCAATAGTGGCATGAATAATCCTACCCTCATTATCTACCGTTACCGCTCTAAATCCTGCTATGTTTTCTCCTGCTACTTTTTGCATAAGCTCATTTTCTGGTACTAAAGTTGATCCACATTTGACTTCAACTGACATATTATCGGCAAGTAATCCTATATCATAACTATCTGCCGCTGTCTTGATTCTAATTCCCTTATTATTCAACTCTGTGGTGATTCCATCTGATCCTATACCAATAACTAAATCTTGTGTGTCTATATTTATACTATAAAGAGAATTATCTAAAGTAATACCTAATCCATCAACAAGGAGTAATGTTTCACCAAATCCTCCAGCCATAGCAATAGAGTTTTGAGTTTGTAATATTTGGATTTGTTGTTGTAATTGTACAATAGTTTGTTCAAGAGATAAAACTCTTTCAAGTGTTTCGGTGTTTTCTTTTCTCACTTGTTTCAATCCTGTACTTAGTGAGCTAAAATTCCTCTTTGATACTTCATTTCTTACTACATCATTTATATCCATTATTTCTCTCCTTTATACTATTTATTCATCAGAAATCATCTGGATTGAAAGACTTAAACCAGAAACATTATCAATCGTACCAGCAATCTGAGCTGTCTTATAAAATGGTGTTGAGGATGCCTTCCGAACCCAACCTTTTATGGGTTGACTTGTAGGATATGACCTTGTGTCTGAGGCTTGTCCATTAGCATCTGTTAGCACTCTATCGATAATAACAGTATCAACAGCCAAAGATCCTCCTGTGTCAGCTAAGACATAAACCCTAGCAAGGAGAGGAATAATCGATCCAGTGACGATGTCTTTTACAGTAACCGTCAAAGTTACTTGACCTGATACAATATTAACAGTTGCCCCAGATGTTGTATAAGTCGGAGTATCTCCTCCATCAAGTACATTGATTGTAACTGTTCCGGTTGTAGCTGTTACATTAATATCATTAGTATTATTTTCAAACTTAATATCTGATAGCTCATAGTCTCCTGCCGTATCTATCTCTATAGCATTACCCATATTCTTAAACAAACTATCAGTTATATTATGAGTAGTTGTGAGGATTAGAGCTCCTTCTGTTCTCAGAGAGCCATCAACAGTACAATTACTAATTGTTGCATCATTATGAGTAATACCATCTCCACCAATAAAAGTGATACTATCGTGTATTTCACCCTCTTTTAATGTTGGCGTTCCTTGAATTACTTGCATACCAGCGAAGGATAAATCAGCGTTTATATTCGTTGTTGGATCTGCCAAAAAAACAAAGGGCTTACCTGAACATAACTGACTATTCGTAAAGTCTAAAGTGTCTGTATCCTTCAACTTCCAACTAACACCTAAGCTTGCTAGATATATCCCGAATGTATTAATTCCATCTGATAATGGTGGGAACTCAATAGATTTATTTGTATCTTCAAATCTTAAATCATCTGTACCATTACCAAATTGTAGTGAATGCAAGAAACTGTATTGGATAACTGAAGATGTACTCGTATCTTTCAGTTGCGTCCACAATGAAGATTGTAGTGATTTTATATCTGCGGCTTCAACAGAGTCCCCACCAAGAACGACTAGTATGTTAATGTCTGAATAAGAAGAGAAAAACATAGTATCCGTAGATGTGTAACTATTATCTTTGTACAAAGGTATAAAGTATTTTACCTGAGTATGGTCAAACACACCGCCACTTGACGCAAAATTCTCATTCCCGTCTGGGGCAGTAAGTGTCTGTGAGAAGTCTACTTCTTCCCCTTGGTCTTTTGCTAACTTCCAATTTTTCCAGTTTCCGTTAATATCCATAAACATAAACGAAAAGAAAGCCATGTTGCTTCCACCTGACTTAATTCTCAGACCAATAGAGCGGTCGGTAAGATCTATTGGCGTAGTAAATTCGTGAGCCGAACCTCTTACATTCTTGTTAGCATTTAACCCTGCGTCTATTTGATTATACTCTGTTCCATTTGAAATCTGTAAGGCTATCCCACACTCTTCAAGACTACAAGTTCCTGCAACACCTGTAAGTGATAAGTCTCCCTCAGCTAGTGTTTGAGTACCAGCGGCACTATATACTGTACAATATTGAGCATTCATCATAGCGATATAATAGAACTCATCAACAACCATGCCAGTTGGTACTGTTCCTGTCGCTCGAAAGGTTCTGATATTGTGATCTACATCAAGGGTAGGCTCTATTAAATCACTTGTTGTTGTTATCGTATATTCTAAATCGGACTCTAGTTCTGTAAAGATATGATCAACATTTATTTGAGAGTCTTTTCTAATGCCCGTTATTTCATAAGCACCTATTTGATTTCCCGTGAGAACGTTCAGAGTTGCTCCGACTACTTGATACGTGTCCATCATTCCAGATGGGATGGAAAATATATCATTATCAATTTTGACAATACTTCCGTCAACATCACTAAGGAGAGTAGTTGTTCCTGATGTTATGTTATTACTATCAAAAGTATAATTTGCTCTTGGATCTCCTTCAATCGTTGTATCATTTAACATATACTCTGACCTAAAATCCACATCAGGAGTGTATAGTCCGCTGTCTATTACTGCCCCAGCCATATTCTCAAAGTATGTTGGTATTCTAGGAGTTACTACATTATCCAATATTTCAACTACGAATGTTTGCCAACCATCTCCTGAGTCCACCGTACCAATCACATCCCCTGTGGGATTTATACTATTGGAAAATTCGTAAGCGGTTATACCACAAGCTCCTGCACTATCAGCTATCATTAATACTGCCTTATTACCAACAGTAAGCATATTTCTTCTATCAAGACCACCAAACCAAATAATAGCACTATTTTTAGCTTGAGGTGTTATTGATAAGTATGTTGGAGTCGTACTACCACCATCATTATCTGAAGTAGCACCGACAGGAGAACTACTTGTTGAGCATCCTATAAACTTAACTATTTCCACAGATGCTGTTACAGCCCCACTAAGAACGATATCGGGAAATATCTCATTGTCAACAGTGCACCTCTTCCACATAACAATATGACCTATGCCCGAATTGATAGTATTTTTGAGTTCAGTCCAACCATCACCCCACGGAGTCATAACCTTCCCTCGATCCATGACAACACTGGCAAGTAAGACGTCATCTACTTTAGTATCTATGAGTATTTGATCATTGATTGCATGATCAGTTGCAGCCGTTGTTCCTTCGTATTTGGAAAATCCTGTTTGAAAGGCCATAGTTATATCTCTTATTAAAATCAGATGAAGAGCTTAATTTCAGCATCTTCAGCAACAGTTCTTGGATCTTTGTAGATTAACATCTGTGGTGGTTTACCTTCGCAGTCAGTAAGGTATCTCTGCTTATCATTATTGATAACTCCATCAGATACCCACTCTTGCTGAGTCTTGGGTACAGGGATATAGTCCGGTGTACCTGTAGTAAAGTATGAGTGTCTTCCATGTCTTTTATACTTTTATCTCTCCATAACCTACACCTTCTATTCTATTCAACTGTCTACAATAAACATATACTAAGGTACCATCAGAATTTGTCCGAATACCATAATCATGCTTATTTGTGTAATTATGAGCATTATACACATCGTCTATTTCAGGCGTAGTTGTATATTCCCAAGGAACTTCTACAATATCTATCCAAGCCATGTTATCTCCAAAAAGAAAAACTTCTCAACCATCCGAAGACAGTTGAGAAGTTGTTTATTGCTTTACTCGTCTGGTGTACGAATTACAGAAATACTCTGATCTGTAGATTTCATTGAACCACCACCTTCAAATGTCTTGATTGGAGTACCACCACCATCACGAACACGAATGAACAAATCTCTATCAGCAAGATAAACACCAGTAAATTCATAAGTTGCTGGAACAGCATTATCATAAAGAGCATCAACATAAGAAATAAACACATTGTTACCTATTTGAGCTTCATCGGCCAGGAAATCCTCATTACCATCCGCAGAACTAATGGTATATGTATTTCCTGTATATGATGTATATGCTAATCTACGAGAAATAAGAAGATCATCATAAACCCTAATTGTTCCTGAGGCTGGAGTATCTGTAGGAATTGCTACATTGACCTGAACAGCAGTGATATCATCAGTAACCAGAGCAGTAGCA
>CAYXXQ010000291.1:0-4609 GCA_964469075.1 uncultured Rhodobacter sp. | reverse complement strand
AAAGAAGTCAACAACTTCCACCTGCAAGCTGTTGAAATACTGAAACTTTCCCAAAAATAACCGCCTAGTAAGGAATACCTTACTTTTGCGAATTTTCAAGATATGCGAAAGTATACCTGTTCCGTGAGTGGTGGCACTAAGTGCCGGGGAACCTGGGTCGTCTGGAAAGCAAGTGTTTAGTATCAGATAGATGGTCCTCGGGAGGTGCTGATTGAATTGTACTGTGAGTATCCCCTTCGTCGAACCTTGGCTTTGAAGTTCCCTCTTCGAAGATTGATGGTGCAGACAACAAAAAGCGGCGACAGATGCAAATCTGGCGTCGCTTTTTAATTTGAGGCGTTGATCCGGCGTTTCGGCTTACCCAAACAGAAAACCCCGGCACGCTGGCCGGGGGTTTCTGAATTGATACCGAATGGTCAGGTCTAACTGTCCGCGATGTACCCGCTTTGGCGGGGTCGCAACCAGCCTTGATCAGCCGCCCATCGTCTTGGCGACTTCGGCGGCGAAATCTTCGATTTTCTTTTCGATGCCTTCGCCGACGGCCAGACGCACAAAGCCGGTGACCTCAACGCCAGCTTCCTTGGCCGCTTCGGCCACGGTCAGGTCCGGGTTAACCACGAATTTCTGGTTCAGAAGCGTGACTTCTTCAAAGTACTTCTTCATCCGGCCTTTGATCATGTTTTCAATGATGTTCTCAGGCTTGCCAGATTCGCGGGCTTGTTCGGTCAGGATGCCTTTTTCCCGCTCAACCAAAGCCTGATCAAGATCAGCTTCGGACAAGGAGGCCGGGTTGGCCGCCGCGACATGCATGGCGATCTGATGACCGATGCCGTTATCCGCACCTTTCATCGCCACAAGCACACCGATTTTGCCCATGCCGGGTGCGGCCGCGTTATGGACGTAAGAGGCAACGCTGTCGCCTTCCAGCCGGGCCATGCGGCGCACGGTCATGTTTTCACCGATGGTGGCAACCTTGTCTGTCACCAGGTTAGCCACGGTCTTGCCGTTGACATCAGCGCCTTGCAGCGCGTCGATATCACCAACCGTCAGGGCGGCGGTGGCAATGCTTTGCACCATGCCCTGGAAATCGGCGTTCTTGGCGACGAAATCGGTTTCGGAGTTAACCTCAACCGCAACCGCAACACCCTTGGCTGAGGCCACGCCAACCAGACCTTCGGCGGCTGTACGGCCGGATTTCTTGGCCGCTTTCGCCAGACCTTTGGTGCGCAGCCAGTCGATCGCCGCTTCCATGTCACCGTCGTTTTCGGTCAGGGCTTTTTTCGCGTCCATCATGCCTGCGCCTGAAACTTCACGCAGTTCCTTCACCATTGCAGCTGTAATAGCCATCTGGTTTCTCCTTCGGAGGTTGTGCTGTTCATGGGTGGCAGGGCAGATCGCTATCTGCCCTGCCTGAATTTTGGTCCGGGTGCCGGATCAGGCTTCGGCTGGGGCCGCTTCGCTGACGGCTTCTTCAACCGGGGCTTCTTCCATCGCACCGATGTCAACACCGGCTGAGCCCATTTGCGCGGTCATACCGTCAAGGGCGGCGCGCGAGATCAGATCGCAGTAAAGCGCGATGGCGCGAGCAGCGTCGTCATTGCCGGGGATCGGGAAATCAATGCCCGCAGGCGACGAGTTGCTGTCCAGAACCGCAACAACCGGAATGCCCAGTTTGTTGGCTTCGGCCACGGCCAGGCTTTCCTTGTTGGTGTCGATCACGACGATCAGGTCAGGAACGCCACCCATTTCGCGGATACCGCCAAGGCTGGCTTGCAGTTTGGTCTGTTCACGCTCCATGCCCAGACGCTCTTTCTTGGTGAGGCCACCGCCACCTTCGGACAATTGCTCGTCGATGGATTTCAGGCGATTGATCGAGTTGGAAACTGTGTTCCAGTTGGTCAGCGTGCCGCCCAACCAGCGGTGGTTCATGTAATACTGGGCCGACCGCTCGGCGGCATCGGCAATCGCTTTTTGCGCCTGGCGTTTGGTGGCGACAAACAGGATACGGCCGTTCTTGGCAACGGTTTCGCGAACCGCATTCAAGGCAGCGTCCAGCAGCGGCACGGTCTGGGTCAGATCCATGATGTGGATGCCATTGCGCGACCCATAGATGAATTGTTCCATCCGCGGGTTCCAACGATGTGTCTGGTGGCCGTAATGTACGCCGGCTTCAAGCAGCTGGCGCATGGTGAACTCAGGAAGAGCCATGTCTTTTTCCTTTCCGGTTTTGACCTAAGGCAGGAGCAGAGCGTTTGCCCAACCGGTGGAGAATTGGGGATGTCTCCCCCAAAACCCGCAGACCCGCCTGTGGATTGATCCGCGCGATTTAGAGGGTTTGCCCGGCGATGACAAGGGCGTTTCTTCGGGCTTGGCGGGTTTGACATGGGTTTTGCGGTGGATGCGGTCAAAATAGCGGGTTGATTGCGGTGTTTGGCCCAGGGATTGAGTATTTTTGGAACAATGAAGTTGATTTGGGGAAGCGGCTTGCAAGTCGTGCCTTTGCGCGGCATGTCTAGCGCATGCGCAATCGTCCTGAAGTTTTGGCAATCGGATCGGTCCTTTGGGATATCATTGGCCGCAGCCCGGTGCCGATGCAGGCGGGTGCCGATATGCCAGGCCGGATCAAGCGGTTGCCCGGCGGTGTTGCGATGAATATCGCAATGGCGCTGAACCGGTTTGGCATTCAGACCGCCGTCTTAAGCGCGCTTGGTCAGGATGCAGAGGGTAAAGACCTGCTGCACCGGGCCCGGGCGCTGGGGTTGAACATGGACTATGTTTATCTGTCAGACGATCTGCCGACCGACCGTTATATGGCGATCGAAACCGCCGATGGCTTGATCGCTGCAATTGCCGACGCGCACTCGTTGGAGGCGGCGGGCAGCAAAATCCTGACGCCTTTGGCGGACGGCAGGTTGGCCGATGCTGGCAATCCCTGGGCTGGGATGGTGGCGCTGGATGGCAATCTAACCCGCGACATGCTGGCCGAAATCGCCCAAGGGGCTATGTTTGACCGCGCTGATTTGCGGATCGCCCCGGCCTCCCCCGGGAAGGCCGCGCGGTTGCAGGCCTTTATCGGCCATCGCCACGCCACGCTTTATCTGAACCTGGAAGAGGCGCAATTGCTATCGGGCCACGCGGCCGCCGAGGCGCCGGGTGCGGCTGCGGCCCTGATTGATCAGGGATGTCTGCGGGTGCTGGTGACGGATGGTGCGCGCAAAGCGGCTTATGCAACGCCTAACGCCGTGATCGCCGAAGCGCCGCCGAAAGTTGCGGTCAGGCGCATCACCGGTGCGGGTGATATGTTCATGGCGGCCCATATGGCTGCCGAATTGCGCGGTCAGGACGGGCCAGCGGCGCTGACCTCGGCCCTGAAAGCCGCGGCCAGTTATGTAGCAAGTGAGGCTGCGATATGACACCTAAAACCGCCGGGATAGACTTCCACACCGCCGCCGAAGTGGCCGCCGCGTTGCAGGCAGGTGCGCCGGTGGTGGCGCTGGAAAGCACGATTATTACCCACGGCATGCCCTATCCTGAAAATCTGGCGACCGCGCGGATGGTCGAACAGGATGTGCGCGACATTGGGGCTGTGCCTGCGACCATCGCGGTTCTGAACGGGCGGCTGCATATAGGGCTTGAGCCGGATCAGTTAGAGGCGCTGGCGCAAACCAAAAACGCCCGCAAGCTTAGCCGCGCCGATCTGGCGATCTGCATGGTCGAGGGTGCGACCGGGGCGACCACGGTTGCGGCCACGATGATCGCCGCCGATCTGGCCGGGATCAGGGTTTTTGCCACCGGCGGCATTGGCGGCGTGCATCGCGGTGCCGACACCAGTTTTGACATCTCGGCCGACCTTCAGGAGTTGGCACAGACCCCGATCACGGTGGTGTGCGCCGGGGCGAAAGCGATCCTTGATCTACCCAAGACCCTTGAGGTTCTGGAAACCCTCGGCGTGCCCGTTATTGCCTTTGGTCAGGACCAGTTGCCGGCCTTCTGGGCCCGCCAATCGGGGCTGCAAGCGCCCTTGCGCCTGGATGATCCGGCGCTGATCGCCAAGGCGCACCTGATGCGCGCGTCCCTTGGCCTGCCCGGCGGGCAGTTGATCGCCAATCCGATCCCTCAGCAGGACGAGATTCCGCTGGCCGAGATTTCACCTTATATAGAACGGGCCCTGGCGGAGGCAGCGCAGCAAAACATCGCCCAGAAAGCGGTCACACCGTTCCTGTTACAGCGAATATTTGAGTTGACCAAGGGCCGCTCTCTCACTGCGAATATCGCGCTTGTGCGCCATAACGCCCGTCTGGCGGCGCAGATAGCGAAAAACCTTGCGAAAACATAAACGCATGCGATTGCGCGGCGGGCCATTGTTTTGCCTGAGGTGCCGCACTAAATAGATCGGGTGTTTTAACGATGCGTCACAGGCAGCCAGATGTCACCAGACAAGAAACAGTTTCGTAAACAGCGCCGTGAAGTTCGTCGCGCCGGGTTTTTCTCGACCTTGCGGGCGAATTTCCTGACCGGGATTATCGTCGTCGCGCCGGTTTTCCTGACCGCCTATCTGATCTGGTGGTTTGCCGGCGTGATCGACGGCTGGGTTCTGCCGCTTGTGCCG
>CAYXXQ010000290.1:0-4652 GCA_964469075.1 uncultured Rhodobacter sp. | reverse complement strand
ATGGTGTCCGCCAGCAGACGCTTCAGCTTGGCGTTCTCGTCCTCCAGAGATTTAAGACGATGGGTGTCGGAAATGTTCATGCCGCCGTATTTGGCTTTGAACTTGTAGAATGACGCGGGACTGAGGCCATGCCTGCGGCACACCTCAGCCGTTGGCATCCCAGCTTCTTGCTCTTTGATCATCCCGATAATCTGGGCTTCGGTAAAACGACTCTGTCGCATTTGTTTGCTCCTCAAAGCTTGAGCAAACTCTACATTAAAGTGAGGGAAGTTTCGGGGGGCAGGTCACAAGGATTAGGGCATGTTGCGGTTAGGCTGAAACGCCGTCAATCAGCCCGGGATGCAAACAGGATGCAAAACGGTGGTCAGATGTTCAGCGTTTTCAGCAGCCGTGCGGCCTCGTCCGCTGGTGGATGCAGCTGGCTGCGGTCCTCGCCGGGGTAAAACCGGGCCCGCAATGCCGTTGGCATCGGCTTGGGCGCGAAGGTTTCAACCGACGGTCCAGTTGACGCGGTTTCCGCCGCCCAGCTGTCCCACAAGGCCCGCTGTGCAGCCTTTGCAGCGCCATAAGCCGCCAAGAATTTCGCGCCGATACAGCCGTCATCCACGGGCAAAACCGCGAGTCCCTGACCGGCCTTCAGCAAAGGTTCAACCATCGTGATCAACCGCTGGGTGGCGCGGATATTGACCGCCAGCGTCTTGTCCCAATCAGACAGCGGCACATGCCCGGCAGGCGACAGCGGCCCGGCAAAGATCGCGCTGTGCAGCCAAAAATCCAGCTTGCCCCAACGCTCAAACACCGACAGGCACAGCCGTTTCAGCCCGTCCTCGTCGGTGATATCCAAAGGCACCAGCGTCGTGCTGCCGCCCTTGGCCTGAATGCGGTCGTCAAGTTCTTCCAGCGCGCCAACGGTGCGGGCCACTGCAATGACGTGATAGCCATTCCCGGCCAGCGCTTCGGCCACCGCCGCGCCAAAGCCGCGCGAGGCGCCGGTGACAAGGGCGAGTTTGTCGCTCATTCCGCCGCCTTCAGTTCAAACCCCTTGGCCAGCATATCGAGCGGCTTGATCGGGTATTCGCCGGAAAAACAGGCGTCGCAATATTGCGGACAGGCTTGCGCGCGCCCGGCCTCTTCACCGCAGGCGCGGTAAAGCCCGTCAAGTGAGACGAATTTCAGGCTGTCAACGCCAAGATGATCGCGCATCTCGTCTTCGGACATATGGCTGGCCAGCAACTTGTCCCGATCCGGCGTATCGACCCCGTAAAAGCAGGGCCAGGCGGTGGGGGGCGAGGCGATGCGAAAATGCACCTCTGAGGCCCCGGCATCCAGGATCATTTCCTTGATCTTCATGCTGGTGGTGCCGCGCACCACGCTGTCATCGACCAGAATGACCCGCTTGCCCTTGATCAAAGCGCGGTTGACGTTCAGCTTCAGCCGCACGCCCATGTTGCGGATCTGTTCGGTCGGTTCAATGAAGGTCCGGCCCATATACTGATTGCGGATGATCCCCATCGCATACGGAATGCCCGATTGCTGGGAATACCCGATCGCTGCCGGGGTGCCGCTGTCGGGCACCGGGCAGACAAGATCAGCGTCAACCGGGGCCTCTTTCGCCAGTTCCACCCCGATCTGCCGCCGGGTTTCATAGACCGAGCGCCCACCAAGGATCGAATCGGGCCGCGAGAAATAGACATGTTCAAATATGCAGGGTCGTGATGGCGTGCGATCAAACGGGAAATAGCTTTCGACCCCGTCTTTGTTGATCACAACCATTTCGCCCGGCTCAATCTCACGCACGAACTCAGCCCCGATGATATCAAGCGCGCAGGTTTCTGAGCTTAGAACCCAACCGTCGCCGATTTTGCCCAGCATCAAGGGCCGCACACCAAGCGCGTCGCGCACGCCGATCAGCTTGCTGCGGGTCATCGCGACGATTGAAAACGCGCCTTCCACCCGGCGCAGCGCGTCTTTCATTCGCTCCGGAATGTTGGACTGGATTGAACGCGCCATCAGATGGATAATACATTCACTGTCAGACGACGATTGAAAGATCGAGCCGCGCTCGATCAGTTCGCGGCGCAAGGCCACCGCGTTGGTGATGTTGCCGTTATGGGCAATCGCACAACCCCCCATCGAAAACTCACCAAAAAACGGTTGCACGTCGCGGATCGCGGTTTGGCCTTTGGAGCCTGCCGTGGAATAGCGCACATGGCCAATAGACAGCGGCCCCGGCAGGGTTTCCATCAGCCCGGCCTTGGTGAAATTGTCGCGCACATAGCCAAAGCGCCGGGCGGAATTGAAGCCGGTTTCGGCATCATGGCTGACGATGCCGCCTGCCTCCTGGCCGCGATGTTGCAATGCGTGCAGGCCAAGGGCGACGAAATTCGCAGCGTCGGTCGCACCGATCACCCCGAAGACGCCGCATTCCTCTTTCAGTTTGTCATCGTCAAACGGATGGGCGTAAAACGGTTTTGCGTGCTTGAGCATGAGCATCAGATCCGGGGCAGCCGCGATTTGGCCTTGTCATAAATGGACAGCCCTGCGGTGTCACCCATATAACGCCAAAACTTGCGGGAATTATGTGCCGGATGTGCCGGATTGATCCACCTGATCGGGTGCGCGGCTGTTGGGTGCACAGGAACCGGTCAGCTGTTCATAGCGTTGAACGATCCATTCCGGCGCTTCTGACGGGATTTGCTTTTCGATCATATCGCGGGATTCTTCAAAGATCGACGCTGAACGGCTGTCATCAATCAGTGCGATGCCCTGGCCCGCAGGCACGATCCGGTCGTAAAGAACGAAAGCGACGGCAACCAGCAGTAAACCCCGTAGCACTCCAAACAGAAAGCCAAGCCCTTGATCAAAGCCGCCAAGGGCCGATTTCTGCACCAGGCTGGAAAACAACGGCGTGAATATCGACACGACAATCAGGGCGACTGCGAAAACGGCGGTAAACGCCGCCAGGATCGACAATTCACAACTGTCAGCCAGATAGGCGCCGACAACCGGGATTTCCTTGACCAGCGGTTCGGCTTGCGGTGCGAACACGAACGCGACCACAGCCGCAATCACCCAGCCGGCAATCGACAGGACTTCACGCACGAAACCACGCGAAAAGGCCAGAATGGCGGACACCAGAATGACCGCTACAACCACCCCATCGACAAGTGTAAAGCCTTCCATATTCGTCCTGCCTGCTTTCCTAAGCCTCGATGTCCCCGAAGACCTGTACAATAAATTCGCCAAGATCGGAAAGTTTTTTCAGCGAAAAAGCGTCAGTTGACTCGGGTTTTATTGATGAAGGGGTGATTGCCGCCGAAAATCCCAGCTTTTCCGCCTCTTTCAGGCGCGCTTCGGCTTGGGCGATGGGGCGCAGGGCGGCGGATAGGCTGATTTCGCCGAAAACCACGGTGTCAGCGGGCAGGGGCATGTCCTGGCGCGACGACAAAAGCGCGGCGGCGACAGCCAGATCGGCGGCGGGTTCGGATATCCGCATCCCGCCTGCGATATTCAGATAGACGTCCATTCCGGAAAACGAGATGCCGCAGCGTGCTTCCAGCACCGCCAGGATCATCGACAACCGCCCGCTGTCCCAACCCACAACCGTGCGGCGCGGTGTGGCCAAGGACGATTGCGCCACCAGCGCCTGGATTTCCACCAGAACCGGGCGCGTGCCCTCAATCCCGGCAAACACGACGGAGCCTGAGGCCGGTGTCTCCCGTTCCGACAGGAACAAGGCCGAGGGGTTGGTGACCTCCTGCAAACCCGCACCGGTCATTTCAAACACACCGATTTCATCAGCAGGCCCGAAGCGGTTTTTGACGGCGCGCAGGATGCGGAACTGGTGGCCGCGTTCGCCTTCAAAATAGAGGACGGTATCAACCATATGTTCGACAACACGCGGCCCGGCGATCTGGCCGTCCTTGGTGACATGGCCGACCAGCACCACCGACACGCCACGCCGCTTGGCAAACGAGGTCAGCTCATGGGCTGCCGTGCGCACTTGGCTGACGGACCCCGGCGCGCTGTCGACGTGATCGGCCCACATGGTCTGGATTGAATCAATCACCACAACGTCCGGCCGTTCGGCGTCAAGCGTCGTCAGGATATCGCGCAGATTGGTTTCGGCCGCCAGTTTGACCGGCGCATCTGTCAGCCCCAACCGATCCGCCCGCATGCGGATCTGGCTTGCAGCCTCTTCGCCGGAAACATAAATGGATTTCAAACCGTTACGGGCAAAACTCGCCGCGACCTGCAACATTAGAGTGGACTTGCCGATCCCCGGATCGCCACCAACAAGGATTGCTGAGGCAGGCACCAAGCCGCCGCCAAGCACGCGGTCAAACTCTGCGATGCCGCAGGTCGACCGCTTCAGCGGCGCGTCTTTTGACTGCAAATCTGACAGTTCTACCTGCCGTCCTTTGGCCGCCCCAAGGGATTTTTTGGCAGGCCCCGCCGTTAAGGCCGCTTCTTCCTGTATCGAGTTCCATTCACCACAGGCATCACACCGCCCGGCCCATTTCTTGTGGCTTGCACCGCAGGTTTTGCAGGTAAATGTGGTCTTAGACATCCGTGGCTTTCCGGCTGAGAAATGAAATCGTGTAAGAAGCGATCACACAGCCGGTGAACAGATACAAGCCCCAGGCGGTCTC
>CAYXXQ010000289.1:3538-4685 GCA_964469075.1 uncultured Rhodobacter sp. | reverse complement strand
CGTGGTGCGAGCCTTGATCCTGCGCCGAACCGGCGCAAGACAGGGCACGGCAAGCTGGCACCGTACTCTGATTTCCTGATTGAACTGGTGCACCAGGACCCCGACATCACACTGTCCGAACTGCAGGGCGCGCTGGAGCATGCACATGGTGTGCGGGCCTCGGTTTCGGGGATTGATCAGGCGCTCAGGCGGCTTGGCTACACGTTTAAAAAAAGAGCCTCATTGCGGACGAGCGCAAGCGCGCCCGCGTGAAGAAGGCCCGCGCTGACTGGTTTCGGCACCGCATACCCGCGATGCGCGCCATGCCAGAACGTGTTGTCTTCATTGATGAAACCTCAGTGAAGACCAATCTGACCCGGTCACGGGGGCGAAGCCTTCGCGGCACGCGGCTGACAGCCTCGGCGCCGTTTGGCAGTTGGGGGACGCAGACATTCATTGCCGGTCTGACGCAGGACGCCATGATCGCGCCATGGGTTATAAAGGGTGCAATGGACGGTCCGGCCTTCGCCGCTTATATCCGCCATGTGCTGGCTCCGGAGTTGGAGCCAGGCACTGTTGTCGTGCTCCCCTTTCATCGCTGCAAGCAGCGACTACCGGGCAATGGACAACCTCGCCACCCACCGCAACAAAGAGGCCGAAGCCGCACTCAGGGCATGCGGCTGCAGGTTCCTCTACCTGCCGCCATACAGCCCGGACCTAAGCCCGATCGAGCAGGCCTTCTCAAAGCTGAAGGCACATCCGCGCCGGATCGGAGGACGAACATTCACGGACCTCTTCAACGCAATCGGGGAGGTCTGCAATCTCTACAGCCCACAGGAGTGCTGGAACTACTTTCAGGCAGCAGCTACGCTTCATCATGAACTGGAAACGCTTTAAATGGAGCTTCCCCCGCGCCCATATCAGGCCGCGGGGGAAATTGCGTCAGTGCGCCAAGGCTTTCGGCACGCGCGCGCCATAGACCGCGCCCAGCACCGCACCAAAGATGATATGCAAGACCAGCGTCATCATGGGTGCCATGATACCGAAGCTCATGCCGAACAGGCCAGCACCGGCCATTGGCATCACAACAATCATCATCGCCAGCCATGCGCCCACGCCGAAGACGATACCCTTGGTGATCGCAGTACTGCCGGGGACCGTGTCATAG
>CAYXXQ010000289.1:0-3528 GCA_964469075.1 uncultured Rhodobacter sp. | reverse complement strand
CTTTGACAATCGCCGTGCTGCCCGGGATCGCACCATAAAGCACCGCGAAACCGACGCCCCATGCCAGTGTGCCGATCATGAAGTGGATCAGCCAACCGACGACAATTGGGGCACCCATCATCATGGCGATCATCGCCGCCACATCAAGCTCGGGCATCACGCCCATCATGGCCTTGGCCACCATCATCACCGACAATACGGCCGTAGCAATGAAACCGGCCAGAAAGCCGTTCTTGAGATTTGTCATTTGTTTAATCCTTCACAAAGGTCACGGGGCCGTCCTGGCCACTGGACTGATTTTCTTCGTGAAACACAGCAAGAATGTTGTCGATCTCGGCATCATCCGGGTCTGCAACTTGCGCCTCGGCAGTGATCAGCCTGCGCGTTGTGCGCATCTGGCCCATGAACCGGGAACACCCATTGCACATCGACAGATGCAGACGAATGCGTAGTCTTTGCCAAAGACCCAACTCGCAGTCGAGGAAAGCGTCAGCCTGATGGGAAAGGTCGCGGCAGCTTAGCATTATCTTCATCCTTAATCGTGCTTCACGAAGATAGGACCGCTCAGGGCGCACTTCGTTACAGGGTTTCCAAAAAAACTTTCCACAGTCCAAGATTGCTCAATCAACGGTCAATCCGGTCAAGCGATTGGCGCAGGCTGAAGCGGGCACGATGCAGCAAGACACGCATGTTGCTGTCCGTAATCCCAAGGATGTCGCAGACCTCGGCGGCATCCAGGCCCTGTTGCCCGCGTAAGACCAGGACGGCACGCTGCGCCGGAGGGAGTTGATCAATCGCTTCGCTCACATGTGTAAGGACCTGCCGACCACCGACAACCCGTTCTGGTGTCATTTCGTCCCAGAGTTCCGGCATATCCCGCCAGCGCCCCGGACCATCGAAAGCGTCGTCGAGGCCGTTGTCGTTTTCTGATGTGTCCAGCGAGACGCTCAGCCCGTCTCGTTTTGCACGGGTTTTGGCCTTGTTAGACAAAATGGTGAATATCCACCCGGCCAGCGACGAGCGCCCCTCAAAGCCACCGATATTGCGCAGTACCGCGATCCAGGTTTCCTGCGCGATCTCTTCAGCCGAGGCTCGGTTGCGCAGGATTGCCGAAGCCACGCGGATCATCGAAGAATTGTGGCGCCGATAAACACCCTCAAAGGCGCTACGATCCCCCGTGACGAGCCTTTGCAGCAATTCGGTCTGATCGTTCAGCATGGGGTTCAGGGTTCTGCGCGCGTTTGTGCCATCGCGGCCGGGACGGCCTGCAGGATTTCGATTTCGTGCGCCATATCTTCGGCCAGTGTCGCAATGGCATCCGCACCGGATCCCAGATGCAGTTCCAGCCGCAAGGCCGAGATATTGGCCTGAAACCTGTGGGCAAGGCGCATCGTATCCGCCTGCGGTGGCAGCTCTCCGGTGGCCTTGGCCTGCTCGAATGTCGCTGCGAATTCCGCCCGCATTTCGGCAAGATAGGCGCAGGTTTGGGCGGCGATCGCAGGATCGGTGTTGCGCGTGTCCAGAAGCGTTTTCGTCAACATGCAGGCCTGCCGCGCGGCATCGTCAGGGGCAAGGCTAGCATAGGAGCGAATATGCGCCGC
Source organism: uncultured Rhodobacter sp. (assembly GCA_964469075.1). Classification (GTDB taxonomy): domain Bacteria; phylum Pseudomonadota; class Alphaproteobacteria; order Rhodobacterales; family Rhodobacteraceae; genus UBA5972. Next base: position 1,927 of record CAYXXQ010000289.1, on the reverse strand, counting down.
CAGCCCCGCCAGCGGCGATGCGGCCGCCGCCATACGGGTGCGAAAGCCCGCGCGCGATGTTTCGAAGTAACGTTCAAGCGCCAGCAGATACAGGTTTTCCTTGCTGGAAAACGCCGCATAGATGCTTCCGGGTTTCATCTGCAACACCGTCTCAAGATCCTTGAGCGAGGTCGCATGATACCCTTTTTCCCAAAACAGCGACATCGCCGCGCCCAACGCTTTGTCCCGGTCGTAGGGGGCGGCTCGTGCCATCATGCGGCGTCTTTCCAGGCAGGCTGCGGGTTCATTTGGCAAGCCTAGCCACTCTTGAGCATTTGCTCAATCCTGCATTTGCGCAAGTTGTTCCAGGATGCCCTTGAAGGCCTCAACGCCTTGGGCACCAGACACCAGGTGGCGCTGGTTGAAGATCACCGCCGGCACACCCTGAACGCCCCGCGACGTCCAGAAGGATTCCGCCGTACGTACATCATCGGCAAACCGCTGGTCCTCCAGAACCGCCAAAGCCTCGGTGCGGTCCAACCCGATTTCGGCGGCGATATCCGCCAGTACCGCCCGGTCAGACAGGTTCCGATGATCGGTGAAATGGGCGGCAAACAGCGCCTGCTTCAGATCATGCTTACGCCCGCTCAGATCGGCAAAATGCAGCAGTTGATGCGTGTCGAAAGTGTTGTGCATGCGCATGTCCTCGGCAAAGCCGAACGCAAAGCCAACATCGGCGCCGAGCGCGGTCAGTCGCGCCTGGCTTTCCTTGGACTGCTGTGGCGTGGTGCCATATTTCTCGGCCAGATGCGCGCGCATGTTTTGGCCCTCAGGGGGCATTTGCGGGTTCAATTCGAACGGGTGCCAATGGATTTCGTGCGCCGTACCCGAGGCTTCCAGAGCCTCGGCCAGTTGGCGATAGCCGATGACACACCAGGGGCACATCACGTCGGATACAATGTCGATTTGGAATGGCGTGGTCATGATCAATCCTTTCAGTTGTGTCCGATGACGCTTCGGTCACCTTGCAGCCAAAGCCGCACATCGTTGAGGTCGAATACCAGCGATGTCAGGTTTATCGACAAGAGCACCGTTAGAAACGTGTCATATACCCCGGTCGCTTCGGGGCGCATGAAAAGCAGAAGCAGGACCAGCGGTGTCCAGGTAACGATATGGCCGGCGGAAATCAGCCTTGAAAACCCGCGTTGTATCAACAGCATGACAGTTCCGAACGCAATGCCACCCATTGCCAACACCGCAACCAGCAGACCCGACGGTGCCCCGATGAAAAAAGGCTGGCGAGGTAGACGGGGGTAAGAAACAGGGAAACCCATACCTTCACCCAGTTTGGGAGAGCGACAAAAGAGCGCCAGATCGAAACCAGTATTGGGGCTTGGGCAGCGGGGGTTCGCGACATGCAACAATCCTCTGTTTCTGCGGCGGCCCCAACGCGAGGAGTCAAGGCCGCCGGTTGCTCAGGCAGTCTTTTTGCCCGCCTGCCAGGCGAATTTCTGGAAAACTGTGTCAACCGGCGTCTGTGCAAAGTGGTTGGTGTAGTTGGGCATCACCTTCGGCGCGACACCAAGGATGATTTCGAGGACGTTGGTCTGGGTGAACCCTGCGGCAAGGAACGCTTGCGTGTCGGCCTCATCCACAAAACCGCGGTTGCGGACGATCAGCAGGGTGAAATCGCGCAGCGCCTCCAGCTTGGGTGTGGGCAGTAGCGTCTCATTGCGCAGCGCCTCGGTGATGGCGTCATCGACCTTCAACCGCCATTCAGCCCCGCCCCAACACCAAACAGCACGCCGCCAAGAACCGACATGCTGGTGAGCGGCCAATGGGTAAAATTCGTCGTAAGGCTGAAAGCCCCGACCAGCGCTGTCAATGCCATTACCCAGGCAGAACTTTTTACAAACGACCACAGGAAATGGCTGCGGCGGGACGTAAA
>CAYXXQ010000288.1:3402-4698 GCA_964469075.1 uncultured Rhodobacter sp. | reverse complement strand
GTGGCATCGCCTTCCATGATCACGCGAAAGGCGGTTTCGGCCTCGGTTCGTGTTAAACTGCGCTCAGCGGCGATGCCGATCAGCGGTTTGATCAGATCGCTCATACGGGTTCCTTCACCTGATCGAGGAAATTCTTAAGCAAGGCATGCCCGTGTTCAGAGGCGATGCTTTCAGGGTGAAACTGCACACCGCTGATCGGCAGATCGCGGTGTGCAAGCCCCATGATCGTGCCGTCCTCAAGCCAGGCGGTGACGCGCAGGCAGTCAGGCAGGGTGGCGCGCTCAACCACCAGCGAATGATAGCGCGTGGCTGCAAAGGGCGAGGGCAGGCCAGCAAACAAGCCGCTGCCATCATGGTGCATCTGCCCCAGCTTGCCATGCACGATCTGGTCGGCCCGCACCACCTTGCCGCCAAAGGCCTGGCCAATGGTCTGATGCCCCAGACAAACACCGATCAGCGGTATGCCCGCCTTGGCCGCTGCAAGCGTCAAGTCAAGGCAGATCCCGGCCTGATCCGGATCACACGGCCCCGGCGACAGCAGGATCGCACTGGGGCGCAAAGCCAGCGCCTCGGCCACGCTGAGGGCGTCGTTGCGCACGACTTTGGCTTCGGTTCCCAACTCGCCCAGATAGTGGACAAGGTTCCAGGTGAAGCTGTCGTAATTGTCGATCAGCAATAGCATAAGCGGGTTTTTGATCCGTTTTTCTGTCTGCGCCGGATTAGGGGTGAACCCTCGGCAAATCCGCGCTATAAATGCCCAGAGCCGCACAAGATGGTCAAGAGCAGGCAAGCGGATTATTTTCGGAGGCATGGGATGAGTGGCGGGTTTGGCGCTGGATTTCTGAAAGGCGGGATCATTTCGGTGATCGTTGCCGGAACGGTTTCACTGATTGCACCCCTGGATCCGGTCGATCCCGGGCAAAGTTCACAGGTCGATCTGGCAACCCCTGCCGGGTCGGGCTTTAATGCCGAGCGCACGGATACCAACCCGTCGCTGCCGGACACGGATCAGACGGTTGTGACTGAACCTGTGCAAAAGCCGGAAACGGCGGATGACGGGCTGGTCACGCCCGTGACGGATACAAGCCCGGCCGATCTGCCGCAAACCGGTGGGGACGTTGATCTGCAAGATCCCGCCCCGGCCGAGGATGAGGTGGCGATGATCACCCCGCCAAATGACACGCCACCTGTCAGCCAGCCGCCGGTTCTGGGCATGCCAGCACCGGCGATTGAAGATCCGGTGGCGGAAATTCCGGTGAACCGACTGCCGACGATCACGCCGCCGACCACGGAAAT
>CAYXXQ010000288.1:0-3302 GCA_964469075.1 uncultured Rhodobacter sp. | reverse complement strand
TTCACCTTCCCCGTCACATTTGCCATTGATCCTGATGTGCCGGGCGGAACTTTGCGGGCAAAAACCTTCGCCAATGGCGGGTTTGAGGTCGTGGCGATGGCCCCGGGTGGCGCGCGCGCGCTTCAGCCGGGGGAAAACCCGGCGGCGGTTGCGGCCGTGTTGCAAGGCGTGTTTGGCCAGATCCCCGAAGCCGTGGCGCTGGTTGATCGCCCGGACGCGCGCATTCAGCAAACGCCTGGATTGCCCGATCAGGTGGTCGAAGCGCTAAGCGCTGGCGGGCAGGGGATTTTGACCTATAAGGTCGGCCTGAATTCTGCCGATCAGCAGGCGGTGAAGGCCGGGCTTTATGCCGGGACGATCTACCGGGTGCTGGATGGGGAACGCGAATCCGGGGCCGTGATCAAACGCTATCTGGACCGCGCGGTGCTTGAGGCTGGCAAGGACGGGCATGTGATTGTGCTGGGCCGCAGTTATCCTGAGACCGTGACGGCGCTGTTTTCATGGGCCTTAAGTGCCAAGGCCAACACGGTCAGCCTGGCGCCGGTGTCTGCGGTGATGATGGCGCGGTGAGCTATCGTTGGCTGCTGATTTGTTCCGGCTTCGCCGGGAGTATTCTTGGCATTAAGAAACCGGGCGTGGGTTTGGCCTAACCCTGACCGCTGAATTTTACAAACAGGCCTGCGTCTTTGGCGGCTTGTTGTAAGGCTTTGGATTTGTTGATGGTTTCTTGATACTCGGCCTCGGGATCGCTGTCGAACACAACGCCGCCACCGGCCTGAATATAAAGCTTTTCATCCTTGGTAATCGCGGTGCGCAGGGCGATACAGATATCCATGTCGCCATTGGCGGAAAAATAGCCGACCCCGCCGCCATAGAGGCCGCGTTTTTCGCTTTCCAGCTCGTCAATGATTTCCATTGCCCGAACTTTTGGCGCGCCGGACACGGTGCCTGCGGGCAGGCCAGCCAAGAGGGCTGACAAGGCGTCGTGATCGTCTCGGATCTGGCCGACGACGTTTGAAACGATGTGCATCACATGGCTGTAGCGTTCGATGATGAACTGTTCGGTTGGATGCACGCTGCCGATTTTGGAGACCCGTCCGGCATCGTTGCGGCCAAGATCCAGCAGCATCAGATGTTCGGCGCGCTCTTTCGGATCGGCCAGCAAATCCTGTTCAAGGGCCCGGTCTTCTTCCGGGGTTTTGCCGCGTGGCCGGGTGCCCGCGATGGGACGGACCGTGACTTCGCTGTCTTTCAGGCGCACCAGGATTTCCGGGCTGGCACCGATGACCTGAAAGCCGCCGAAGTTGAAATAGAACATGAACGGCGAGGGATTGGTGCGTCTGAGGGCGCGGTAAAGCGCGAAGGGTGGCAGGTGGAAATCCTGCACCCAGCGTTGCGATGGCACGACCTGAAAGATGTCTCCGGCGCGGATGTAATCGCGGGCTTTTTCGACCATCGCGAAATAATCGGCCTTGCTGGTATTTGACACCGGCGGGGCAATGTCGGACTGATCGCCCAGGTTGCGGGCCTCATTGGGTGCGGCGCGGTCCAGATCGCGCACCGCGTCCATCACCCGTTCGGCGGCCTGCGCGTAGGCCGCGCGGGCGGGCAATCCGCTTTCAACCCAAGCCGGGCTGACGACCGTGACCTCCCCCTTGACGCCATCCAGCACCACCACGACCGAGGGGCGCATCATGATCGCGTCGGGCAGGCCGAGGGGATCGGGGTTAACGTTCGGCAGATGTTCAACCAGCCGGATCATGTCATAGCCAAGATAGCCAAACAACCCGGCCGCGATTTGCGGCAGATCTGCGGGCAAATCAATATGGCTTTCGCCGATCAGGGCGCGTAGGGCAGTCAGGGGAGCGTCAGTGCAGGGCTGAAAGCCGTCGGGGTCAAACCGGGCCGTGCGGTTAAGGCGACTGGTTTCGCCGCGGCATTCCCAGATCAGGTCGGGTTTCAGGCCGATCACCGAATAACGACCGCGGATTTCGCCGCCGGTTACGCTTTCCAGCATGAAACTGTCCTTGCGCGCCTGCGCCAGTTTCAACATCAGGGACACCGGGGTGTCCAGATCAGCGGCCAGACGGGTGTAAACCACCTGGTTTTTGCCCGCGTCATAGGCTTGGCGAAAGCTTTCAAACTCAGGGATCAGGGCCATGATCAGGGGATCTGCCGGTGAACCGCGTTGATCAGCGCCTGATTAAGGGAAATCCCTGCCTCGTCTTGCAAGGCCAGGACATAAGCCGCCAGGATGTCCGAGCCGATCTGCTGCGAATACTGCGCACCAACCCCGGTCAGCATCGTGGCATTGTCAGGGTTTTTTTCGTCAAACGGTTGGATCGCGGTCAGGCTGGCCAGCACCACGGTTGGGCTGTCGGCGTCGCCATTGTCGACGATGGCAAATTCGCCTTCCGACAGCTTGAAAACCTCGGCGACCAAGCTGGCCGGGGCGCCGTCGATGAAGTTTTCACGCCGGATATTGCTTTCGCTTGTCGGGGTCAGGGCCAGTGCCTCGAACGTGTCGCCTTTGGCCAGATCGGCCTTGATCCGCGTCGCCATTTCCATCAGGCGACGACGGGTTTCGGCCTGGTTCCAGTCGGTGGTGACCTGATCGACCACTTCGGACAGGGGTTTCAGGCGCGGCGGGGTGATCTCGTTCAGCCGCAGCGCGAAGATGCCGCCGTCTTCTAGATTGTGAACCGAGGGGAAGTCGCCCTGGGTGATGCTGGCAGCGATGTCGCGAAATTCTTCATGGGCAGCGATGCGGTCTGTGTCGCCGATGCTGAAGGCGATTTGGCCAAGTTCCATGCCGGTTTCTGCGGCGACGTCTTCCAAAACTGCGCCTTCGGCCAACAGATCGTCAATCCGGGTGATGTCGTCTTCGATCAGACGGCGGGCGCGGTCGGCGACATATTCGGCATGCAGTTCTTCGCGGGCGTCTTCAAACGAGGTCAATTGCGCTTCCAAAATGGCGTTGACGCGAAACAGCGCCGGGCCAAGGCCGGAGTCTACCGGGCCGACCAAGCCGGGTTGGGCCAGCAGGAAAACGGCCTCGGCGGCAGCGCTTTCCAGGTCGTTCTGGGTCACTTCGCCAAGATCAACATCTTCAAGGCTTAAGCCGCGTGCAACAACGGTTTCTTCAAAGCTTGAAGTGCCTGCGGTGATCGCATCCAGCGCGGCCTTTGCGTCGGCGACACTGGCAAAAACCAGACGATCAGCGATCCGCCGGGCCGGGATGTTAAACCGCTCGGGCTGGTCATCGTAAAGGGTGCGCAAGGCGGCGTCATCAACGGCGATAT
>CAYXXQ010000287.1:0-4730 GCA_964469075.1 uncultured Rhodobacter sp. | reverse complement strand
GTTGACGGTTTCCAGAAACAGGTTGCTGACGGTTTTCTTGATAGCCGCTGCAACAATTCTTGGATATTTCACGCTCCTGGCAGACAGCACAGAACACCTTATCCAGACATATGTTGATCAGAACATCCAGTCCGCCGGGGCTTTTATCCGGCTTGCTATGAACGCCGTCCCGGCCGTTCTATTCCTGCTGTTTAGAAACCGATTTACGCTGGCGCACAGTGAGAAAAGGCTTTGGCTGATATATTCGATCCTGGGGCTCGGCCTGTTCTTCGCCTTTTTCCTAACAAGTCTGAGCACGGCGCTCGATCGCATGGCTCTATACGTGATACCTTTGCAGTTGGCGGTGTTCGCACACCTTCCTGACGTACTCGGAGCGTTCGGACGCCGCAACCAGGGGTTTGTTGCTCTGATATTGTTCTACTATGCGATTGTTCTTTTCGTTTGGCTCAATTTCGCCAACCATTCGCATCGCTGGGTTCCGTACCAGATGGGGATTGGGTAAAAACCCGACCATACAACTCGGTGTTCCAGAACTCGCTTGATGTAAGCGGCGCGCTGATCCCTCCTATTTGGCGTAATTCCATGGTAGCAGGTTGTTGATCTGACTTTGTTTGTGGCCACAGACGTTAGCTGTGAGCGTGTCTGTCAGATAGGCTTGTGGATCGACCGCGATAAGCTTGCAAGATTCAATCAGTGAGGCAATGACGCCCCAGTTGGCCGCCCCTGTTTCGTGACCGGCAAAAAGCGCATTCTTGCTGCTCAGAGCTATGGGGTGGATCGTGCGTTCACTGCGTTGCTTTCCATCTCAAAATACTCGTCTGTCAGGAACTGGGTTTCTACAACTTCGCCAGATCTCACGGTGCGCAACTGCCAAACTCCTTACGAAGCTCTCAGAGACAAGCTACAGTGATCCGGTAAGTGCCCCGAGGGTCTGTTCAGGTTACAATGGAAAAGGTAATTTTCTTGAGTATATTCGGTTGAAGTTCAAGGCTATGGTCTAAGAATTGGATTATCGAAGAGAAATTGATGGACTTCGGGCCGTTGCAGTAGCGCCTGTAATATTTTTTCACGCAGGTTTTGAACTCTTTGAAGGTGGTTTCGTCGGTGTTGACATTTTCTTTGTTATTAGTGGCTATCTGATCACAAGTATCCTGATTGAGGATCTAGAGCAGAAACGGTTTTCCTTGCTCCGTTTTTACGAACGGAGGGCGCGCCGAATTCTGCCAGCATTGTTTCTGGTGGTCGCGTGCAGCATCCCTTTCAGCTTTGCATGGATGTCGCCGTCGCAGCTAGGTAATTTTGCGGAAAGCGTGATCGCTGTCGTTTTTTTCGGATCGAATTTTCTATTTTGGCGCGAAGACAGCTATTTTGGGGAGGCTGCGGAATTGAAACCGCTGCTGCACACTTGGAGCTTGGCGGTCGAGGAGCAGTACTACCTTCTATTCCCACTCTTCCTTTTATTTTTATGGATTTACGCGCGGCCAATAGCAGTCTGGGTTGTCGCCGCAATCGCGGTTTTCAGCCTTGCGCTGTCCGAGTGGGCGATTCTTGAGCCAAGCATTTCTAACGCGGCCGTTTTTTACCTTGCTCCAACACGCGCTTGGGAACTTCTCGCCGGATCATTATGTGCATTCATTCTTTCGGGCAGGCAGGCTGGTCGGAGTGACTTTCTTGGGCTGATAGGCATTGGCATGATAGTGGGAAGCATCCTATTCTATGACAAGTACACTCCTTTTCCCAGTGTCTATGCGCTCCTTCCTGTCGGCGGTACCGTTTTGATCATCCTGTTTGCGAGCGCAGGGACTTTGGCCGCAAAACTGCTTGGCATGCGCATTATGGTTGGCATCGGGCTCATCAGTTACAGTGCATATCTCTGGCACCAGCCCCTGTTTGCGTTTGCGCGCTTAAGAAGCCTATTTGAGCCATCGAATACGCTGATGTTCGCGCTTTCTTTAACCTCGTTCGGCCTTGCGTATCTTACTTGGCAATTTGTTGAAACTCCATTCCGCAACGGAGCCAAATCCTTTCTCCCAGGGCAGAGGGCCGTGTTTGGTGCTAGCGCAGTGGCGGGCCTTGCGCTAGCGGGTATCGGTGTACTTACTCTTGCAAGCAAAGAAGCGATAGCGACAATTTACAAGGAAGAATTCGCAAAATTGGATCAACGGATCAGTCGCAACAGGGGTCTTTCTTCCCGTTGCAATGGATTTGATACCTCCGGGAATTGCAGAACTTCCCAGAATCCGGAAATACTCGTCTGGGGAGATAGCTATGCAATGCATATCGTCGAGGGGTTGATCGCTAGCGACATGGAACTGCGTATTCAACAATTCACGAAGAGCAACTGTGCGCCAATCTTGGGGATCTCCTTTTTAAGATCGAACTCAATGACTGCATCGGCAAAGGAATGCATTGACTTTAATGAGAACGTCTTCAATTGGCTTAATCTAAATGAAACAGTCGAATACGTTGTATTTTCTTCACCATTTAGCATTGTGGAGACGCCTTTTCTCGACACACAAGCGAGCGGTGCTCAAGACCCAAATTTTGAAGCAGTGCTGAATGAGATCCTCGAGACAATCGACGTGGTAGAAAAGCTGGGACGAAAGGTTGTAATTTTCTCTCCTACTCCACTCAGCGGTTACGATATCGGACAGTGCGCAATACGTTCGATGATGTATAGCATGCCTGAAAACACCTGCGACTTTAACTTCATTGGTGGCGGCGAACGGCGCGCGTCGTTCATTCTCATGGAAAAGCTTGCTCTATCCGCACCCGTTGTCCGTCTCGACGAGATGATCTGCCCCGAGGGCATATGTGACGTTGTCCAGGATGGCGCGCTCATATTTCAGGACAGAGGGCACCTTTCCAAAGAAGGCTCAACATACTTAGGCTTGAAATACGGATGGGCCGATCTCGTGCGGTTGGCGCCATCCGCACAATGAAGAGCTAACTAGTCGGCCAGCTTGGTTTCAAGATCCACCACACCCTCAATCGCATTCTCATCGATGATGCGCTCCACGGCATCAGATCGCACGGCGCGCTCGGACGCCGCAACCAAGGGCTTGTTGCTCTGATACTGTTCTACTATGCGACTGTTCTTTTTGTTTGGCTCAATTTCGCCAACCATTCGCATCGCTGGGTTCCGTACCAGATGGGGTTAGGGTAAATGAAGTGGTCTGGAGAATTTGGACAGCGTGTTAAGATGTATCCAGCAATGACGACAGGATACACAAATGACAAAGAGACGCAGTTTTTCGGACAAGTTTAAGGCTACGGTAGCGCTTGAGGCGCTGCGTGGTGACAAGACGGCGCAAGAGATTGCGGCCAAGCACAAAATCCATCCAACGCAGGTGACGACATGGAAACGGCAGGCAATTGACGGCCTGACGGGCGTGTTTTCCGACAAGGTCAGGAAGGCTGAGAACAACGAGGCTGAAGTCAAAGAGCTCCATGCTAAAATCGGGAAGTTGGCGGTGGAAAATGATTTTTTGTCACAAGGGCTGAAGCGATGAGCCCGTCTGAACGCAAAGCGATGATCAACCGGGATCACACCGATCTGAGCCTGACGAAGCAGTGCAAGTTGCTGAAGATCAGCCGATCATCAATGTATTACACGCCAGTTGGCGTGAATGCTGAAACGCTAGAACTGATGAACGAGATTGATCGAGTGTTCACGAAATACCCGTTCTTTGGCAGCCGCCAGATCGCAGCCTATTTGCCGAGAAATGGGTACCGTGCGGGTCGCCACCGTGTGCGCCGTTTGATGGGCATCATGGCCCTGCAAGCTATCTACAAAGGGCCAAACACCAGCAAAAAGCACCCGCAGCACCGAATTTATCCATACCTGCTCCGGAAGTTGCCGATCACGCGGCCAAACCACGTCTGGTGCAGCGACATTACCTACATCCCGGTCCGACATGGATTCCTTTATCTGGTCGCGATCATGGACTGGGCGACACGCAAGGTGCTGGCGTGGCGGTTGTCAAACACACAGGATGCCAGCTTTTGCGTCGACGCGTTGAACGAGGCCATCTCCAAATATGGCAAGCCCGAGATCATGAACACGGATCAAGGTTCCCAGTTCACAGGCGCGGCCTGGATCACCACCCTGACCGACGCCAGGATCAAAATCTCCATGGATGGTCGCGGTCGCTTTCTCGACAATATCTTCATTGAGCGCTTGTGGCGATCACTGAAACAGGAGGCCGTCTATCTGCACGAATTGCAGGATGGGTTCCAAGCCAGCCGGGTCATCGACAGTTGGATCGGATTCTACAACGCCGAGCGGCCCCACACCGCGCTTGATAAACAGACGCCAGACGACGCATACTTCGGATCGATACAGGTGAACCAAGCGGCATGAACCTTAACCCAGATGCATCTTAGCTGAGCCGCAAACCTGTCCGAAAAGGTGGGACCACTTCAAAAAGCCCGACCAATGCGCGATAACATCACTGGGGAAGACCCGGGATCCTTCGACAATATATTAAACAACGTAGATTGAGCCAAGAAAATTTAAAATGAACTTCGACAAGAACCAAATCAAATTCATTTTTACCGTTCACAAAACGCCCAAAAGCTAGAAGCGCTTATCGAGACCCCAACACTGATTCAATTCCCATGATGATACTTGGAACAATCAACGCTGCACCGCGGTTCGATAAATGATCATCGTCGGAATAGTAGGAAGTGTTTTCACTACCGATTAAGCACTTATTATCACACAACTT
>CAYXXQ010000286.1:0-4744 GCA_964469075.1 uncultured Rhodobacter sp. | reverse complement strand
TCAACCCCTTCAAACGGGGCGCAGACCTTTTTCAGGCGGGGGTCGGGATGTATCAAGATCGATCGGATGCTCATGGCCCGAGATGTAGCGCCGGGCCGGGCAAGTTTCAACGCCTCGGCAGCGCCGGTTGCCCGGAAATGTCAAAAAGTAACGCATAGGTGACATTTATAACCTTGACGTTACATCACCTTGCCTCTAGATGTCACCCAAGGGTTACACCATATCGAAAGGACATTCCAATGACCGCCACCACTTTAACACTGATCCGCAACACATCCTTTTCCCTTCTGGGCCTGATCCTGCTTGGCTATGCGCTGGCAGTGCTGATCACGGGCCGCCCCGACCCGGTCTCACCGATCGTGCCGGGGGCTGCGGGCATCCTGACCGGCATCGTGGTCACGCTGACCGCGCGCATGGCAACCGGCAAGGCCGCCGGCATCACCTGGGACGAGTTGACCCGCGCCACCTGGCGACAGGCGCTGATCGGCGGCTACTGGGTCGCCGTCTGGCTTTACGCACTGTTCGGCCTTGGCCTTTACCTTGATCTGGTCAGCCCCGAGCAATCCTTCGCCGCAATGGGCACACTGACGGGTGCCGCCCCGTTCCTGATGTTCCTGACCGCCTGGGTCCGGGGCCGCGTCTGATGGCAGGCCTCATCAACAGCTTGCGCACCCATCGGGAGCGCGCAGGCCTGACTCAGGCCGAACTGGCCGAGGCAATCGGCGTCAGTCGCAAAACAATCAACACGGTTGAAAACAACGTCTTCATCCCCTCGACCCTTCTGGCGCTGAAACTGGCGCGCTGCCTTGACACATCCGTGCATGACATTTTCGCGCTTGAAGACGGTGCCTAAGCAACTACTGTGGCGCAAGCAAAACACCGGAGCCGCCCCATGAATTTCGACCAGATCATCGACTGCCGCAACACCCACAGTGCCAAATGGGACATGATGCAGAAGTATTACGGCGTTTCGCCCGAAAATGGGCTTGCAATGTGGGTCGCCGTCACGGATTTCCAAACGGCCCCCCCTGTATTGGATTTGATCAAAAAAAAATCTGAGCATGGTGTTTTTGGATATTTTGGCGACAACCGCGACTATCTGGCGGCAACGCAATGGTGGATGAAAAACCGGCATGACTGGGAGATCGACCAAGATTGGATAGTCACCACCTGCGGGTTGGGAAATGCGCTTGCGATGACAATTGATGTTTTCTCAGAGCCTGGCGAAGGCGTGATCGTATTTTCACCTGCCTACCACGCATTTGCATCCAAAATTCACAATGCCGAGCGCGCGTTGGTTGAATGCCGGTTGGTCAATGACGACGGGTATTATCGACTGGATTTTGACGCCTACGACAAGCAAATGACCGGCAACGAAAAGTTGGTATTTCTTAGCTCTCCGCACAATCCCGGCGGACGTGTTTGGACTAAACAGGAACTTAAAGACCTTGCTGCATTTGCGCAAAGACATGATCTGATACTTGTATCTGACGAGGTTCACCACGATCTGGTTTATCCCGGCGCAGAACATATCCCGACGGCGATTGCTGTGCCAGAAATTACAGACCGATTGGTAACTCTGACGGCGGCTTCAAAAACATTTAATCTTGCAGGCTTGCGGACTGGAAATATCATAGTGCAAGACGAAGATCTTCGTCGACGTCTCGCCACCCGGATACGCAACCTTGATATCCAGCCAAGCTCCCTTGGGTTTGAAATGACAACCGCAGCTTATTCACCGGAAGGGGCTGTTTGGGTAGATGCCCAGGTCGCGTATCTGGATGGCAACCGTCGCTTGCTTGACGAAGGGCTGAACGCAATTCCCGGCGTGAAATCAATGCCACTTCAGGCCACCTTTCTTGCCTGGGTAGATTTTTCCGGCACGGGAATGGCGGCAGATGAGATTACTCGCCGAGTTACTCAGGAAGCAAACATAGCACCTGATTTAGGCACGCCTTTTGGTCGCGGTGGTGAGCAATTTCTAAGGCTCAATTTCGGGCTTGCACGCTCAAGAATCGAAGACGCCGTTTCGCGATTGCAAGCGGCCTTTGCCGACCTGCAATAGGCGATGCTGAAAACCCTGCTCAGACGGCTGCTGTTGCTGGCGATCAGCTTTACCGCCGCCGTCTGGCTGTTATCGGTCTATCGCGAAGGTCAGCCCCCGCCGCCGCTTGCACCGATCACCGGCCAGATCGACCGGATCGTGATCGAAAAGGCCGCGCGCCGGATGTCGTTGTTTCAAAACGGCACCGAACTGCGCCGCTACAAGATCGCGCTTGGCTTTGCCCCGGACGGCGACAAGCAGCAACAGGGCGACGGCAAGACGCCCGAGGGGGTTTTCAGGGTCACCCGGCGCAATCCCAACAGCGCCTACCACCTGTCACTGGGCCTTGATTACCCCCGCCCGGCAGACCGCGCCCGCGCCGCCGCTAGTGGGGTCAGCCCGGGTGGCGACATCTTCATCCACGGCCAGCCCAACCGCATCGCGGGCCTGATGACCCTGCCCTATGACTGGACCGAAGGCTGCATCGCCGTCTCAGACGCCGAGATCGCCGAAATCTGGCAAGCCACCCCCATCGGAACCAGGGTCGAGATTCGGCCCTAAGTCACAGGCCGACAATCCCTGTTTCACCGCCCGATAAACCTGATAGGATCCCCCATGTTCCGCCTACTGATCACCCTGCTGTGCCTTGCAACCCCGGCCCTGGCCCAGACCACGCCGCGCGCCGATGGCGGCCAGACGCCATACCTCGAATATATCCGCACCTCCGCCGCCTGCCCGTCGCTGGCAATTCTGTCGCCCGGCTTTGGCGGCACGGAACGCGGGCTGTGGCAGTTGGCCGATGCACTGGCAGATCAGGGGTTTCGCGTCATCGTCATCGGCCACCGCGAAAGCGGCCCGGTGCAATTGCGCAAAGCCCTCAGGGCAAACAACCGTTTCGCCGCGATCATCAAAGCTGCGGGCGATCCTGCCGCCCATCGCGCCCGGTTTCTCGATCTTGACGCCGTCTGGAAAATTGCCACCGCACCCTGCCGGCCAAAATTCGCCCTGCTGGCCGGCCATTCGATGGGCGCACAAACCACGATGATCGAGGCCGGGGCGCTGTCGCTGATCGGGCCGATGGGTCAAAACCGGTTTGACGCCTATGTCGCGCTGTCACCTCAGGGCGTGGGCCAGCGATTCGGCCCCGGCGCTTGGCGGGCGATCACCAAGCCGGTCCTGATGATCACCGGCACCCGCGATTCCGGGGTCGATGGCGGCTATCAGACCCGCCTCAGCGCCTTTGACGGATTGCCGCCGGGCAAAAAACGTCTGGCGGTGATCGCCGGGGCCAGCCACATGAACCTCGGCGGGCGCGGCGGCGGGCCGCTGGTCGATCTGGTGCCGCGCATCGTGCTTGCGTTTCTCGGCGATCTGTCCGCCGCGCGCACCGGCAGCATCCGCCCGATTTCGGGTGTGGAATTTCGCAAAAAGTAACCCCTAAATGCTGCGGTTGCGAGACATACAGGAGTCATACGCATTGTGTACGGCAATCATACGCCGTGTTTTGCCGCAAAACCCGATCTTTCTGCACCGCAGCACTTGCAACGCATCGCGCAACTATATACCCAACGCCAAGCCTGAAACGTAACATCCTTACGACGAGGAAACACCCATGAGCTTCCGCATCCAGCCCCCGGCCCCCGCCCGCCCCAACCGCTGCCAGCTGTTCGGCCCGGCCTCAAACACCAAGCTTTTCGCCAAAATGGCCGCCTCTGACGCCGACGTGATCAACATTGACCTTGAGGACAGCGTCGCCCCTTCAGACAAGGATCAGGCCCGTAAAAACGCGATCGAGGCGATCAATACCATCGACTGGGGCACCAAATACCTGTCGGTTCGCATCAACAGTCTGGACAGCCCCTATTGGTACAAAGACGTCGTTGATGTGATCGAACAAACCAACGGTCGGCTTGACCAGATCATGATCCCGAAAGCCGGCTGCGCTGGCGATATCTACGCCGTGGACGCGCTGGTTTCTTCCATCGAAATGGCCAAAGGCCGCGAAAAAGCCGTTAGTTTTGAAGCGATTATCGAAACCGCCGCCGGCCTCGCCCATGTCGAGGAAATCGCCGCCGCCAGCCCGCGGATGCAGGCGCTGTCACTGGGTGCTGCGGATTACGCCGCCTCGATGGGGATGCAAACCACCGGCATCGGCGGCACCCAATCGGATTACTACATGATCGAAAACGGCGAGCCCGGCAGCCCCCGCGCCATCCATTATTCCGACCCCTGGCACATGGTCACAACCGCCATCGTCTCGGCCTGCCGCACCCACGGCCTACTGCCGGTCGACGGCCCGTTCGGCGATTTTTCCGACGACGAAGGCTTTCGCGCCCAAGCCCGCCGCAGCGCCACCCTGGGCATGGTCGGCAAATGGGCAATCCACCCCAAACAGATCGTTCTGGCCAACGAGGTATTCACCCCATCGGTCGAAAAAGTCACCGAAGCCCGCGAGATTCTGGCCGCCATGGAAACCGCCAAAGCCAACGGCGAAGGTGCCACCGTCTACAAAGGCCGACTGGTCGATATCGCCTCGATCAAACAGGCCGAAGTCATTGTAAAACAATCGGAAATGATTGCAGGCTAACTGCAAAAGCGAAACAACCAAAGGCCCCCGCCACCCGGAGGCCTTTGGTGTATTAAACCCTAAACCGGGCCGTTATAATCTTCTTCCTCAAGCGGCAGATAGATTTTTGTGAT
>CAYXXQ010000285.1:0-4757 GCA_964469075.1 uncultured Rhodobacter sp. | reverse complement strand
GGTTTTCCAGCGTGCGCACGAAATTGCCGGCATCCAGCAGGCTGCCGTGGGTGCCTGTATCAAGCCAGGCATAACCGCGACCCATGCGTTTCACGGTCAGTCTGCCTTCGTGCAAATAAGCCTCCAGCAGATCGGTGATTTCAAGTTCCCCCCGCAGGGAAGGTTTGACGTGATGGGCTTTTTCGGCCGCTGATCCGTCCAGAAAATAAAGCCCCGTCACAGCGTAGTTCGAGGCCGGTTTCAGCGGTTTTTCGATGATCGACCGAACCTGGCCCTGACTGTCAAAATCCACCACGCCGTAGCGTTCAGGGTCCGCCACTTGATAGCCAAACACGGTGCCACCAGCCGTCTGCTGATCTGCCGCCGCCAGCAATTCCGGCAGACCGTGGCCGAAAAAGATGTTATCCCCAAGCACCATCGCAGACGGACTGCCTGCCAGAAAACCCTCGGCCAGAAGATAGGCCTGGGCCAAGCCTTCGGGGGCGGGCTGGGTGATATAACTCAGCCGCAGGCCCCATTGGCCACCGTCGCCCAGCAGACGCTGATACTGGCTTTGATCTTCGGGCGTGGTGATGATCGCGATGTCGCGGATGCCAGTCAGCATCAGGGCCGAAAGCGGGTAATAAACCATCGGTTTGTCATGCACCGGCAGCAGTTGTTTGGAGATGCCAAGGGTGATCGGATAAAGCCGTGTGCCCGAGCCACCTGCCAGCAGGATACCTTTGCGATCAGTCATCTGGGGTTTCTCCGAGGTCATTAAGAATGTCGTGCAGCCCGGCCCGCCAGTCAGGTCGCGCCAGGCCAAAACTGGCTTCAAAACCACTGCAATCCAGCCGCGAGTTTAAAGGCCGCTGCGCCGGGGTCGGGTAGTCGGTGGTGGGAATATCAACGACCTTACAGTCAATTTTGGCCTGACGAAAAATCTCACGGGCGAAATCGGCCCAGCTGACATCAGGCGCGCCGGCTATATGATAGATACTGGTCTTGCCGGGATCGGCCAGCAGCCCGCGCGCCGCCGCAATGCAGGTATCAGCCAGCGCCGCCGCCGGGGTCGGGCCGCCGATCTGGTCGCCTACCACTTTAAGCTGGTCGCGCGCGCGCCCGAGGCGCAGCATGGTTTTCACAAAGTTACTGCCATGTGCAGACACCACCCAGGACGTGCGCAAGATCGCATATACTCCGCCCGCATCCTGCACGCCGATCTCGCCGTTCAGCTTGCTGCGGCCATAGACCCCCAAAGGCCCGGTCGGATGATCCGGGGCAAAGGGCTGGCTGCCGCTGCCGTCAAATACGTAATCGGTGGAAACCTGGACAAAGGGCAGACCCCGTGCGGCAGCCGCCTGTGCCAGCGCTGTCGGGGTGGTGGCGTTGATCGCGTCGGCCAGGGCCGCGTCGCTTTCGGCCTTGTCAACGGCAGTATAGGCAACCGCGTTGATCACCGCATCTGCATCTGTCGCGTTCACAACGCTGACACAGGTTTCTGGCCGGGTAAAATCGGCCAAGTCTCGGGGGCAAACCTGCACCGTAACGTCTGCACCGGCGCGGCGGATAATCTCCCGGCCCAACTGGCCCTTGCCGCCAAATACCAGCAGTTTCATGCGCTGATCCCCAGCCGCTGCCCGACGCTGTGGCGATCCAGCAGCGCCTGCCACCAGGCCTCGTTCTCCAGATACCAGCGGACGGTCTTTTCCAGCCCCTGATCCAGGGTTACCGAGGGTCGCCAGCCCAGCTCATCCCGAATCCGGCTGGGGTCAATCGCATAGCGCAGATCATGGCCCGGTCGATCGGCGACAAAGTGGATCAGGTCGGCATAAGGCGTTGCCGCCGGGCGCATCCGGTCAAGGATGGCGCACAGCCTGCGCACCAGATCAAGATTGGTCGCCTCATTCTCGCCGCCGATATTATAGGTGCGGCCAACCTGACCGCGCATTAGCACCGTCAACAGCGCGTCGGCATGGTCTTCGACATACAGCCAGTCGCGGACATTCTCGCCCTTGCCGTAAACCGGGATCGGTTGCCCGGCCAATGCCATCAAAATCACCACCGGGATCAGCTTTTCGGGGAAATGGAAAGGACCGTAATTGTTGGAACAATTGGTCACCAACACCGGCAGGCCATAGGTTTCATGCCAGGCCCGCACCAGATGATCGCTGGCCGCCTTGGAGGCCGAATAGGGGCTGTTGGGGGCATAAGGCGTGTCTTCGGTAAACAGGCCGGTTTCGCCCAGACTGCCATAAACCTCGTCCGTTGAAATGTGGTGAAATCGGAAACTGTCGGGCTTGCCTTGGTCTTGCCAATAGGCGCGCGCGGCTTCCAGCAAATTGTAGGTGCCGGTGATGTTGGTCTGAATGAAATCACCCGGCCCGTCGATCGACCGGTCGACATGGCTTTCAGCGGCCAGATGCATCACGCGATCAGGCTGGTGATTGGCAAATATCCGGGCAAGATCTGCCGGGTCGCGGATATCGGCCTTCTCAAACACATAAAGTGGGCTGTCCGCGAGCGAGGCCACGTTCTCAAGACAGGCCGCGTATGTCAGCGCATCAAGGTTAACCACGCTGTGACCTGCCGCCACCGCCTGCCGCGCCACGGCAGACCCGATAAACCCCGCCCCGCCTGTCACCAACAGCTTCATGCGCCTGCCCCTGAAAAGTGAAACGGGCTGGTGAATTGTCGGAACGACTGCGCCGCCGCATCCTTGGTCGACAGAATTGGGGCGGCGTTACGAAGCCCCCAGTCGATGGCCAGATCAGGATCGTCAAACCGGACCGCACCATCGCAATCAGGCGCGTAATAGTCCGAACATTTATACAGGATCTCGGTATCCGGCTCTAACGTCGCAAAGCCATGCAAAAACCCCTTGGGCACCAGCATCTGCCGCCCGTTCTCAGCCGAAAGCTCAACCGAGATCCATTGCCCGTAGGTAGCGGAGCCGACGCGAATATCCACCGCCACATCCAAAAGCCGCCCACGCCCGCACCGCACTAGCTTATCCTGGGCATGCGGCGGGCTTTGATAATGCAGTCCGCGCACGGTGCCAACATCGCGCGACAGCGACTGGTTGTCCTGAACAAAGGTAATGTCGATCCCCAAGTCACGCAGACGCGCCGCATTCCACACTTCGGAAAAATATCCGCGCGCATCGCCAAAGCGTTTCGGGGTCAGGATCTTGATGCCGGGCAGTTTGGTGTCATCTATCTGCAAGGAGGTCTATCTCTGTATATTTTGCACGCTGAAAAACTGTTCGAAACACTTAACAAACCGGATTTGGATAGTCACTGTTGAATATCGACCACATACTGTCCGCAAGGTCAGGCTTTTGACACGCTGATCGTACCATCGGCACACCAGGCGTCAAAGATTTCCAGCGTCTTATCGGTGAATTCTGTGTCATTGATATGGCAATCCATCTCTATGGCGTTAACATTTTCAGGCATATGCCGGCGCATTTCATCAAGGAACGCGGCCAGCCCCTCGGCATCATGCAAATCCCCCTCGGGCCGGTCCCATTCACCATAACCCTGGTTTGGCATCAAAAACGCTGTCGGCCCTTTGGCTGTCGCCATTTGGGAGCAAAACGCCCGCGCCACCGCGCGCCGTTCCTCCGCGTTCAGCACAACCGAGGATATAAGCCGGTTATGCGCATGCACGATGTGATTTCGCCATTTGTCAGCCACACCCTGCCAGCCGATGAAATCGACCAGATCATAGCATGCCGCCGAAACAATCTGCGGTGTGCCAGCCAGCCCGGCATTGGTCAGCCGATCCGCCCCAGCCGATATGTTTGAGCCGTGGATATGATTGCCCAACTCCTGCGGGCAGAAGTCCATCACGCAGGCAAACACCCCTTCGGCGGCCAGGCTTTCAAAGGCGCGCCCGCCCATGCCGGTGGCATGAAAAACCGCCACCTCAAAACCGCGCGCCTCCAGCGCCGGTTTCAAAACCCGCATGTAGTGCAATGCCGACAACCCAAGAGACGTCATCCCGATCAAAGGCCGATCCATCGGCGGCTTTTCAACCGCCTTTGCCGCCCCCAAAACCGCCCCGGCGGCTTGTGACAGCGATGATTTACAGACTGAGTTTAGCCCATAAAGCCCCCCGGCCCACAGGATCATCTGGATATCAGCAGCCAAACGCGCAGGCGGCAGAAGCGGCGAAAAGGCGATGGTTGAAATGATGTATTTTGGCACGCCAAGCGGCAGAACCCGCGTCATATCAAGGGCAACATCGGTCCCCATTGAGCCGCCCATCAGGATAATGCCGTCAAACGCCCCCTCACGGTAAAGCCGCGTCACAAGCGCCATGCCCCCGGTCGCCATGATCTGCATGGCCGAGTTTTCGTCGCCACTGGAAATCGCCGCCGCAATCGACGATCCACCGGCTTCGGCCACGTCATGCTTGCTGTAATCAACTGGCGCAGGCGGATCACCCAGTACCGAGATATCCATCGTGCGCACTGCCCCGCCCTGGGCCACAATCGCGCCCGCCAAATAGCGCAGCTCATCAGATTTCGTGTCAAATGTGCCGACGACCAAAATGGTATTACGATCCATTGCCCTGCTCCTCATTGTTCCTGAAAATACTCCCGCCGGAGGCCACGCGCAAAGCGCGCTTTACAGCTGCACCCACGCGGTTTTCAGATCCATGTATTTATCCAGCGCATGCAGGGACTTATCCGCCCCGTTACCCGATTGCTTAACGCCGCCCAAAGGCACGGTGACATCGGCCCCGCCATAGGTGTTCACATGCACCACACC